>JANMIB010000060.1:0-3705 GCA_031375605.1 Allobosea sp.
CGCCGCACATGGTGCTGTTTCCAGGCATCGCGTTGGCGCTCACCGTGCTGGCTGTCAACCTGATCGGCGACGGCCTGCGTGATGCGTTCGATCCCCGTTTCGTGGGGCGGATGTGAGCGTGATGCCGGATCACGATCTTTCCGTGCCTGCGCCGCTGCTCGATGTGCGGCATCTGTCTGTGCAGTTCCGCAGCCGTCGCGGCACCGTGCAGGCCGTGGACGACGTGTCGCTGCATGTCGCCGCGGGCGAGACGCTGGCCATTGTCGGCGAGTCCGGCTGCGGCAAGAGCGTCACGGCGCTGTCGCTTCTCAGGCTGATCTCGGAGCCGGTCGGCAAGATCACGTCTGGCGAAATCCGCTATGGTGGCCGCGACCTGATGAGCCTCAGCGAGCGGCAGATGCGCGCTGTCAGGGGCAACGACATCGCCATGATCTTTCAGGAGCCGATGACCAGCCTGAACCCGGTCATGACCATTGGCCGCCAGATCGGCGAGACCGTTGCGCTGCACGAGGGCGTGAGCCGCGATGTGGCCTCGCAGCGCGCCATTGCGATGCTCGATCTTGTGCAGATACCGGATGCGGCACGGCGGCTGTCGCAATATCCGCACGAATTGTCGGGCGGCATGCGCCAGCGCGTCATGATCGCCATGGCCTTGGCCAACAGCCCCAAACTGCTGATCGCCGATGAGCCGACCACCGCGCTGGATGTGACCATCCAGGCGCAGATCCTCGACATCATCAGAAGCCTCAAGAGCCGCCTTGGCATGGCCACGATCCTGATCACCCATGATCTTGGTGTGGTCGCCGAGATGGCCGAGCGGGTCATGGTCATGTATGCGGGCCGCAAGGTCGAGGAAGCCTCTGTGCGCTCCGTGCTGCGAAGCCCGCGCCATCCCTACACGCTGGGGCTGATCGGGGCTGTGCCCAAGCTCGGCTCCAGTGCCTTGGGCCATGCACCCGCGGCGCTGTCCGAAATCACCGGCACGGTGCCCTCACTCAGCGCGCCAAGTGTCGGCTGCGCCTTTGCGCCGCGCTGCCCGTTGGTGGTGGACAGGTGCCGGGCTGAACAGCCGCCGCTTGCTGATGTCGCGGCTGGCCATCTCGCGGCCTGCTGGCGCAGCGCGGAAGTGGGGATAAAACCATGAGCGCGCCGCTGCTGGAGGTTTCCGGGCTGGTCAAGCATTTCCCCGTCAGGCGGGACATGCTCGATGTCCTGCGTGGGCGGCCCCAACAGGTCGTGCGCGCGGTCGATGGCGTCGATTTCAGCATTGCCCATGGCGAAACGCTTGGACTTGTCGGCGAGTCAGGCTGCGGCAAGTCCACCGTGGGCCGCGCGATCCTGCGCCTGGCCGAACCCACGGCAGGGCAGATCAGCCTTGAAGGCGTCAGGATCGAGGCGCTGACCCGGAGCCAGATGCGCGATGCGCGGCGCGAACTGCAGGTTGTGTTCCAGGACCCTTTCGCCTCGCTCAATCCGCGCCGCACGGTGGGCGAGACCGTGGCCGAGCCGCTTTACAATTTCGCATCAGGCAGCCAGGCCGAGGCACGGGCCGAGGTCGCGCGCATCTTCGCCAAGGTCGGCCTGCGGCCTGACCAGATCGACCGCTATCCCCATGAATTTTCGGGCGGCCAGCGCCAGCGCATCGGCATCGCGCGGGCTTTGGCGCTGAAACCGAAGCTGATCATCCTTGACGAGCCGGTGTCGGCCCTTGATGTCTCGGTGCAGGCCCAGGTCATCAACCTCTTGAAAGCGCTGCAGGACGAGTTCGGCATCGCCTATTTGTTCATCGCGCATGACCTTGCCGTCGTCGAGCACATCAGCACGCGTGTTGCTGTGATGTATCTGGGCCTGATCGTCGAGATCGCCGACAAGCGAAGCCTATTTGCTGCGCCGAAACACCCCTACACAAAGGCACTTCTGTCAGCCGTGCCCGTGGTCGATCCTGATGATGACCGGCACCGGATCGTGCTGCAGGGCGATTTGCCAAGCCCGCTCAACCCGCCATCGGGTTGCCGCTTCCGAACCCGCTGCCCCATCGCGCAGGCGCGCTGCGCGGCGGAGGTTCCGCTGCTGCGCGAGGTGGCGGACGGCCACAGGGCCGCCTGCCATTTTATCGAGGCGTGAATTTTAGTGTCATGGCCGCGCTTGTGGCGGCCATCTCGCTTCGGATTGAAGCCGGCTTGGCGATCAGAGATCACCGGCACAAGGCCGGTGATGACACTGAACGGGATGGTGCTCAGGCCTGATACGGCCAGTGCCCTGCTTTCGCCAACAAATCCCTTCGTCAGTTCCCCTTCTCGATGTTCCACAGGATCAGTGTGCCGGGCATGCCGATGACGCCCTTGAGCTTGGGGCTGTGCGCGACTGGGGCGAACCACTGCCCGATCGGCACATAGGGGATGACCTTGCTGTAGGCCGAAAGCTGGATCTGTTCGGCCAGCGTCTTGCGCTCCGCGTCGGTGCGAAGCGAAGGGTACTGGTCGATCATCGCCTGATGCGCGGCATCGCAGGGCCAGCCAGGCCAGGCCTTTTCGCAGCTTGCCTGCATCGGCGTGTTGCCGACCGGGTCCGAGATCAGCAGGCCCGGCCAGTATGTCAGCCCGATATGCCAGCCGCCTTGTCCGGGCACGGCCCTGTTGGCGCGGCGCGCGGCCATCGCGCCGAAATCCATGGCCTGCAACTCGACCTTCACGCCGATGGACTTGAGCTCTTCCGCCAGCAGCAAGGTGGCGACATTGACGAACTGGATGTCGGTCGGGTGCAGGATGATGATCGTCTCGCCCTTGTAGCCGGCCTCCTCGAACAGGCGCTTGGCACGGGCCTTGTCCTTGCCGAATGTGGGCTGCACGCCAGCCGTGTTCTCCAGCGGCGCGCCGCAGACAAAGAAGGCGCCGCAGGTCTTGAACAGGCTTGGATCGCCGAACATCGTCTGCAGGAAGGCACCCTGATCGACCAGATAAAGCAACGCCTCCCGCGCCTTCACGTTGTCGAAGGGCGGATGCAGATGGTTCATCCGGATCATGCCCTGCGTGCCGAGCCTGTCGGTGACAGTGATGGACATCTTGGCCTGGCGCAGCATGGGCAGAAAGTCGGTTGACGGGTTCTCGACATAGTCAACCTCGCCGTTCTGCAAGGCCAGCACGGCAGATTGCGGATCGCGGATGTTGAGCCATTCCACGCGGTCAACCTTGACGACCTTGCCGCCGCTGGTCCCGTTCGCGGGCTCAGAACGCGGCACGTATTTCTCGTTGCGGCGATACACGACCTTGCTGCCCGGCACCCACTCCTCCTTGGAGAAGATGAACGGGCCGGAGCCGATGGTTTCGGTGATCGCCTTGGAGGGGTCTGTCTCGGCAATGCGCTTTGGCATGATCGCAGGCGTCAGGCCGCTGGGCTTGGACAGCGCGAACAGCATCAGGCCGTAGGGCTTGGTCAGCGTCCACGCAAAGGTCTTGGCGTCTTCCGCCTCGACCTTGGCTGTCACCGCCATGATCTGTCGCCCATAGGCGTCGCGCGCGGCCCAGCGCTTCAGCGAGGCCACGACATCCTCCGAGGTTACGGGTGCGCCATCATGGAAGGCAAGCCCGTCGCGCAGCTTGAAGCGCCAGACCAGCCCGTCATCGCTGACGGTCCAGCTCTCCGCCATCTGCGGGCGCGGAACCTGGTCATCATCCCGCCCGAGCAGGAAGTCGTAGATCATGGTGG
>JANMIB010000157.1:0-3378 GCA_031375605.1 Allobosea sp.
TCACGACGGTCGGTGATGGCGATCTCGGTCGGACACTTGAGATCAACGCCGCCATCATCGGTCGGGAAGGTGTGCACCGGCAAATTGACAACCTCGCCACCTGACTGGACACCGCGGATGCGGGTGCACCAGCCGAACTCCTTGAAGGCCCGCGTGACGTTGACGCCCATCGCATAGGCGGCATTCATCCAGCCGTAGTTCTTGCCATCATGGCCGTCGGTGTCTTCCTCGAAGGCAAATTCGTCAACAGGGTCGGACTTGGCGCCATAGGGCAGACGCGACAGCACGCGCGGCATGCAAAGGCCGAGATAGCGCGCGTCCTCCGCATCACGCAGCGATTTCCACGCTGCATAATCGGGCGTATCGAAGAGCTTGCTCAGGTCGCGCGGGTTCATCAGTTCGGTCCAGGAATCCATCCCGAGAAGGTTGGGATGGGCACCTGTCAGAAGCGGGGCGTGAGCTGATGCGGCAACCTTTGTCAGGGCGCGCATCAAGGTCACATCGAGCGGAGCCTGGCTGAAGTAAAAATCAGCCACGATGGCCCCGAACGGCTCGCCGCCGAGTTGGCCGAACTCCTGCTCATAGACCTTCTTGAACAGCGGGCTCTGGTCCCAGCGAGCGCCCGGATACATGCGCAGATTGTCGAGAAGCTCCTTTTTTCCCGCATTCATGACCTTGATCTTCAAGGTCGCGTCGGTCTCGGAGTTGGTTACGAGATAATGCAGCCCGCGCCAGGCACTTTCGATCTGCTGAAACTCGGCCGCATGCAGGATTTCATTCATCTGCTCGGTGAGCTTGCGGTCGATCTGCGCGATCATCTCGTCAAGCGTATCAAGGACATCGCCCTTTATCAGGGTGGAATCCGCCAGAGCCTGCGTGACAAGCGTCGAGATGGCGCTGTCGACAGCCTTCGCGGCGTCCTCGTTGCGCGGCCTGAAGCTCTGCTTCAGGACCTGGCTGAAATCATCTACATTGCGTGTCTCGACCTGGAGACCGCCGACTTCTTTCTGGACTTCCGTCGACATGCGACCCTACCTCAGCTTTCCGGCTCGTTCTTGTTCATGCGCTCACGAAGGGCTTCCATGAGTGCCGGGTCCTTCAGAAGCTCTCTCAGTTTGGCTTCGGCATCAGTCTTGCCATCCATGTAGAGCTGCAAATTCTTGAGCTGCTCGCGCGCTTCGAGAAGTTTGGCGAGAGCGGGAACCTGCCTTGCCACTTCGGCAGGTTTGAAATCGTCCATCTTGTTGAACTTGAGATCGACGGACAGCTTTTCGGTCCCATTGCCCGAGAGCGTGTTGGTGACATTGAATTTCATGCCCGGCTGGATGCCGCCGACGCGGCTGCCATCCTTGTCGACCGTGCCGCCCATGCGATTGTCGAAATTGTCCATGTCGAAATCGACAAAGTCCCTCTCGGCCATTTCGGACTTTTCCGATCCGGCATTGTTGCCGGAGAGATCAGCCAGAACACCCATGACAAAGGGCAACTCGACCAGCTTGTCAGCATCATACGGGTCTTCGTAGGTGATGTGGACGCGCGGTGCGCGGTTGCGCTTGATGAACTTCTGGCCACTGTCTGACACGCCGACCTCCCGTAGATGGAACCAGGTGAAAAGTAAAAAGCGACATCGTCACTTTTCCCAACGTCAGGCCTAGGATGCCCCACTTATTCAGTCGACGTCAACTCTCAACAATTGTGCCGGCAACAATTCTCGAAGCAGTGTCACAAAGTCACGACCCGCCATGACTTTGGCATGCTCCAGAATGAAGGGTATCGGGCTTGACGGCTCGGTCTGGCGCAAGAAGGAGGCCGCTCCATCCAGCAAGTCGAGCGCCTGCTGCCGGGTTCGCGCCACGGGCATCACGGGCGGCGCTTCGGTCTTCATGCCAGCATCGGGATCGGAGGCTCCAGATGAGCTTGCATCCTGATCAGGCGATGCGTGGCCAGAGTCCGCATCATGCTCGGCAGGCTCTGACGGGGCGGACGCATCATCCGTCTCTCCGCCAGTTTCCTCATCCGGGCTTACTCCGGTTGTCTCGTCTGGCGCATCCAAGGCATCGTTGTCATCCGGAGCCGGCTCAGGGTCAGCTTCGGATTCCTCCGCAGGCTCTGGCAGCAGCGCCGCAAGCCGTTCCAGCGGCAGCGAAAGTGACAGCTCGCGGGCGGGACGGATCATCGCCTGCGCGACCAGTTCGGGTGCAAGCGCGGTCAAGGCATCATAAAAGCTCTTGCCGATCAGTGCTTCCGCCTGCGCCAGCAGCATGCGCACCGGGCTTGAAGGCTCGTGGCGGGCAAAATAGAGCGCAGCAGCCTGAAGAGCCATGACGAGGCCCTTTGTCGAGGTGATGTTGCCGGAGAAGCCGGGCACATGCGCGGATGCGACATCTGCATCGTGCTGTTCGCCTGTCTGCACGGCTTCGTTCACGACCAGGCTGGGATCCTTGATGGCCGCTGTCTTGTCCAGCACCGCAACAAGCTGGGCAACAGTCGCCTTCAGAAGTGGCAGACGCACGGCTCCATACTGACCGCTGCGCTCATCACAGAGCGTCTCGATGCTATCAAGTGCACGCGAGAGGCGATGGGCCTGTTCGCGCGCCAGCATCACCTCGGCTGTATCGGCATCCTTGATGGCGCTTGCGAGATCGCCCGCAGTCGGTATCCGTTCGGCCTCTTCGTCGTCATCCTCAAAGCCGGCGCGTGGCTTGACGGTTCCGTCGGCCAGCAAGAAAGACCGCAGTGTCATGGCGCCAAGACGGCGCGACTTGAACAGCGGTGCTACCTGCAACGGCATCACCGTGTGAGGATTGTCATCCAGCGACCTTAGGGCAATCGTGCGCATCACAGGGTCGCCGTCAAGCAACGCGGGATGGAGATTGTCCCAGCGTTCGCCGACCCATGCCGCCAGAGCCTCGATGCAGATGCTGAATGATCCGAGGTCGCGGTCAAGGATGAAGATCTTGGCGACATCGCACAGAACCCGGATGTCGGCACTGCGCCTGAGCAGCGCCCCCGCCGCTGCCACGTGTCCGGGAAGGCCTGCATCCTTGCGGTCAAAACTCAGGAAGCTCGCCGGCAGAACGCCTTCGATCTGCGCCTGGAAGCGCATGAATTCCGGATCACCCTCCAGTTCCAGATCGGGGCCGGATGGACGTTCCGCAGAGATCGGAACCAGGAGGACGTCGAAAGGAAATGATGCCATCAACTGTCGCCCGACAAGCTCTTCACGAAATGTCACGCCATATCAGATGGACAAGACACGTTTGCACTCGACGATCACTATTTTTTTGAGTACCGTCAAGCTAACTTTCGCAACCGTCCGGAGCGTCAGACAGATATGAACACCAAAGCCACCCAACGGCAGCGCCTTGCAGAGCTGAT
>JANMIB010000188.1:0-1944 GCA_031375605.1 Allobosea sp.
ATCAGCTCGACGAAATCCAGCGTGAAGATCAACATGTAGATGGTGGCAAAGACCCCCGCGATCATCTTCACGAAACGCAAGGCAACATAGACACCGAAAGTGCGCCCGATGATCATGCCGGCCTCGCGATGCGGCTTCGAAGGGACTGCATGAGACCGTCGGACAGCCGGGTGGCGACGGCCAGCAAGGGGTTGAGCCTTGGGCCCGCAAATATCAGGGCAAGCGACACAGCCGCTGTCACGATTGGCAGCGCATATGCGAGATATACAGCCCCCGGAGAACGCACCATCACGCTGGACAGGGCAAAGCCAAGAATCCGCAACCCGATCACGGCAATGGTGGCCACTGCCATGGCAGACCCGCGCCCCTGACGTGTCGTGCGCGGCTCGCCCAACGCGGCAAATCCGATCAGGATGAAGGAGATGACATAGAGCGGAGCCATGAACCGGTCATGCAATTCAGCTCTGAACCGGCCTTTCAGATTGATGTAGTATTGCTCGGTCTCATCCGGGAACAGGAGGGCGTTTGTCATGCGCTCGCGTGGCTTGAGTGTAGGAAGGGCACCGTCCTGTCCGAACGAGGACAGATCGACACCATACCGCTCGAAGGTCACGATGGAGCTGTCCTGGCTGGTGCCATCCTGGCTTTTGCCTCCCTGTCGCTGGATTGAGCCTTTCTCCAGCACCAGAAACGGCCTGCCCTCGATGTCGACTGTCACCCCTTTTTCAGCGATATAGACCGAGGTCTTGCCGGGTTCGCGACGGTCCTGAAAGAAGATGCCGAGCAGCGCTTCGCCCGAACGTTCACGATAGTGAAACGTGATTCCCTGGTCGAGGGTCGTGAACTGGCCTTCCTTGACCACATTGGCGATGAAATCACTCCTGATCTGCGTGATCATGTCACGCAGTTCGCGGAAACTCGCAGGCATCACATACAGCGTCATGAAGGCGACAAGCACCGCGGCGATGGCGGCCATCAAGGCGAAGGGCCGCAAAAGCTGGCGTGGCGGAACACCAGATGCGCTCATCACGATCAGTTCGGAATCGCTGTTGAACTTGTTCAGCGTGTAGAGCGTGGCGGCAAACGCCGCGACGGGCGCAATGACAATGACAAGCGCAGGAAGTGACAGGAGCGTGAAGCGCAGGAACACCAGAATCGTTTGTCCCTTGCCTGTGACCAGGCTCAGCTCGCGCAATGCAGACGTGATCCAGATCACGCATGTCAGGCCGATCAGGCATGACAAGGCCGCGACAGCCATCGTCTTGAACAGATAACGCTCAAGCAACCCAAAACGCATCACGGAAAATATGTCCTTGCCATCAGCTTGAATGTCATTGGCCAGCGAAAGGGGCAAGTTTGTGTCTCGACCTTGTGGCAGCGGCAGTTTTCGACCAAATATGGGTTTGCGGGAATCCTGTCCCGGATCATTCCCCACCTTCAAACCAAGAGCAAACGATGGTTGACCGTCTCAAGATCGAATTCAAGCCGCTGTCCATGCCGTCAAGCGGTGATGTGGCGTTTTTTGTCCACGATGATGTGGTCTTGCCGGGAATGTTGTCACCTGCCATGGCCGCCTCCATATCGCGGGCCGCGGGAATAGACCAGTTCAAGGGCAAGCTACTTGGCTCCATGCAGACGCTCGCTCCCGCCGACAGCGGGCTGGACCGGATCATCGTCATCGGGCTTGGTCCCAAGGCCGAAGCCGACAAGATCGACTGGCCGCTTGTCGGCGGCGTGCTGGCTGGCAGGATCGGCGCGGGCAGGCCGCTTGCAGCCATCCTCAGCGTGGCAGACAGCGCTGTATCTGCTGAACAGGCCGGTGATCTTGCACTGGGAGCGCAGCTGAGATGCTACGCTTTCGAGCGCTACAAGACCAGAAAAGGCGATGCCGAACCCAAGGCGCCGGGCACGCTTTTCCTGAATGTCGCTGACACGCTCAAGACC
>JANMIB010000200.1:0-4592 GCA_031375605.1 Allobosea sp.
GATGAACGCCCGTGCCATCAAGTACCGCGAACTGAACAACATCCCCGCCGCCTGGGGCACTGCCATCAACATCCAGTCCATGGTGTTCGGCAACATGGGTGACACGTCCGCGACCGGCGTTGCCTTCACGCGCAACCCTTCAACCGGCGAGAGGGAACTTTACGGCGAATTCCTCGTCAATGCGCAAGGCGAGGATGTCGTGGCCGGCATCAGGACACCGCAGGACATCACAGAACTCGCCCGCAAGACGGCAGGTTCGGACAAGCCCTCGATGGAGGTCGCGATGCCGGACGCCTACGCGGAACTCGTGCGCATCTATGGCATCCTTGAAAAGCACTACCGCGACATGCAGGACATGGAGTTCACCGTCGAGACGGGCAAGCTCTGGATGCTGCAGACCCGCAGTGGCAAGCGCACGGCGAAAGCCGCGCTGCGCATCGCGGTCGAACTCGCCAACGAGGGCCTGATCACGCAGGATGAGGCGATCATGCGTGTCGAACCGGGCTCGCTCGACCAGCTTCTGCACCCGACCATCGACCCCAAGGCGGAGCGCCGCATCATCGCGACCGGCCTGCCCGCCTCGCCGGGTGCAGCCACCGGGGAGGTCGTGTTCACCTCCAATGAGGCCGAAATTCTCAAAAAAGCCGGCAAGAAGGTCATCCTTGTCCGCGTCGAGACCTCGCCGGAAGACATCCACGGCATGCACGCTGCCGAAGGCATCCTGACCACGCGCGGCGGCATGACCAGCCACGCCGCAGTCGTGGCGCGCGGCATGGGCAAGCCTTGCGTCTCCGGTGCGGGACAAATCCGCGTCGATTACGCCAAGAAGACCTTCACGGTCGGCAGCCACACGCTGAAGGCCGGGGATTTCATCACCATTGATGGCGGCACAGGCCAGGTCATGCTCGGCGAGATTCGCATGCAGCAGCCGGAGCTTGCGGGCGAGTTCGCGACCCTGATGGTCTGGGCCGACAAGGTGCGCCGCATGAAGGTGCGCGCCAATGCCGAGACCCCGCTCGATGCCCGCACCGCGCGCGAATTCGGCGCGGAAGGCATCGGCCTTTGCCGCACCGAGCATATGTTCTTCGAAGGCGACCGCATCATCGCCGTGCGCGAAATGATCCTTGCCGACGATGAAGCCGGGCGGCGCAAGGCGCTGGCCAAGCTCCTGCCGATGCAGCGCAACGATTTTGTCGAACTGTTCAAGATCATGCAGGGCCTGCCCGTCACGATCCGGCTGCTTGACCCGCCGCTGCACGAGTTCTTGCCGCACACCGAGGCCGAAATGGCCGAGGTCGCGACCTCGATGGGCATTTCCATCGAGAAGCTGAAGCGCCGCGCCGCCGATCTGCACGAGTTCAACCCGATGCTGGGCTTCAGGGGCGTGCGCCTTGCCATCGCCTATCCGGAGATTGCGGAAATGCAGGCCCGCGCCATCTTTGAAGCCGCCGTCATTGCGGCAAAGGAAACCGGCCACCCGGTCGTGCCGGAGGTGATGGTGCCTCTGGTGATGACCAAGCCGGAACTTGATCTGGTGCGCGGCCGCATCGACGCCATGGAAAAGGCGGTCGAGGCTGAAACCGGCGCGAAGCTGACCTACCAGGTCGGCACGATGATCGAACTGCCGCGTGCCGCACTCCGGGCGCGGGAAATCGCCGGGGCCGCCGAATTCTTCTCGTTCGGCACCAATGACCTGACCCAGACCACGCTCGGCATCAGCCGCGACGATGCCGCTTCGTTCCTTGGGCCTTACACTCAGAAGGGCATCCTGCCCGCCGATCCGTTCGTAACCATCGACCGTGATGGTGTGGGCGAACTGGTGAAGCTGGCGGTCGAGCGCGGGCGCGAGGCTCGCCCCGACATCAAGCTCGGCATCTGCGGCGAACATGGCGGCGATCCGGCCTCGATCATGTTCTGCGAAGAAGCAGACCTCGATTACGTGTCATGCTCGCCCTACCGCGTGCCGATTGCCCGCCTTGCTGCAGCGCAGGCCGCGCTCGGCAAAGTGACGGCCAAGGAAGGTTGAGGCAAGTGTGATGCCGAACAGGATTGGCACGCTCGAATATGCCTTCTTTGCGCTGATGCTGGCCTTCGGCGTCGGCCTTGCGGCCACTGTCACGCGCAACCCATCATTGAATGATGCCGGAATACCACCGATTGTCTGGCCCATCGGCGTTGCCTTCGCCTTTGATCTGGCCACCGTTGCCTTGAAAGGCGGCGGCATGCCGCCTCTGGCCATGCCGGTCCGCGCCATCGGCGTGATCGGCGCGATGGTGCTGTTCATCGTGCTGGGCGGGCGTATTTGACCCGTCCACCATTCTGGCGTCAGCGTTTTGACAATGCTTCCGCCCTGATGCCTGACAGCGTCTTGGCCGGCGTGATCACCTCTGGGTCGATCAGGCAGTGCAGGATCGATGGTTTGCCGGAGGCCAGTGCCCGCTCGAAGGCGGGCGCAAACTCCGCTGTCGCCTCGACCCTTTCGCCATGGCCACCAAAGGCTCGCGCGTAGGCGGCAAAATCAGGGTTTCTCAATTCGGTTGCCGAAACCCGGCCCGGATAGTGCACCTCCTGGTGCATGCGGATGGTGCCGTACATGCGGTTGTCGATCACGACCACGATGATGGGCAGGTCATATTGCACGGCGGTGGCGAACTCCTGCCCGTTCATCAAAAAACAGCCGTCGCCCGCAAACGCCACGACCGTACGGTCCGGGAACATGCGCTTGAGACCGACCGCAGCAGGCACGCCATAGCCCATCGAGCCGGATGTGGGCGCTGCCTGTGTGCCGAACTGGCGGAAACGGTGGAAACGGTGCACCCAGGTGGCGTAATTGCCAGCCCCGTTGCAGAAAATCGTGTCGGCAGGCAGCCGATCACGCAGCCAGACGACAGCCTCACCCGGATGGAAACTGCCCTGAACAGGTGAAGGCGCATCAGTCCAGCCGTGAAAGGCGGCGTGAGCCTCTGCAGCTGCGCCAGACCAGGTGATCTTCTGCGGCGGATGAACCGTCTGCAACGCCGCACAGAATGCCGTGGGCGAGGCGTTGATGGCGAGTGCGGGGTGATAGACACGGCCAAGTTCACCTGCATCGGGGTGGACATGCACCAGCGCGCGACCCGGCTCAGGTATGCCGAACAGGGTGTAGCTCTGGCTCGGCATCTCCGACATCCGCCCGCCCACAAGCAGGACGAGATCAGCCTCCTTGATGCGCGAGAGCAGCTTCGGGTTCGGGCCGATGCCCAGATCACCGGCAAAACAGGGGTGATCGCCGGAAAACAACATCTGGCGACGGAAGGTGACAGCCACAGGCAATTCAAACTGCTCGGCAAAGCGTGTGAAACGGTCCACCGCCTGCTGGTCCCAGCGCGAGCCGCCCAGCAACGCGATGGGCGCTTTCGCAGACCACAGCATCTTCTGCAACTCGATCATCTGGGTGAGCGAGGGATGGGTCTCAACGGGGGTGTGCGCCCTTGCGTCCATCACAGCCGCAACGTCCGTCAGCACGTCCTCGGGCAGCGCGATCACCACCGGGCCGGGCCTCCCGGACGTCGCGACATGGAAGGCACGGCTGATGATCTCGGGAATACGGGCCGGATCATCGATCTCGGTCGCCCATTTCGCCATCGGCCCGAACACCGCCCGGTAGTCGAGTTCCTGGAAGGCCTCACGCTCACGCATGCCGCGCTCGATCTGGCCGACGAACAGGATCATCGGCGTCGAGTCCTGCTTCGCGATGTGGATGCCGGGCGACGCGTTGGTGGCTCCCGGCCCGCGCGTCACCATGCAGATGCCGGGCCTGCCGGTGATCTTGCCAGCGGCTTCCGCCATCATCGCCGCCCCGCCTTCCTGGCGGCAGACCGTGACGCGGATGGAGGCATCATGCAGCGCGTCGAGAACCGCAAGGTAGCTCTCGCCCGGAACGCAAAACACGTCCGACACGCCCTGAAGCATCAGCTGATCAACGAGGATCTGGCCGCCTGTGCGGGCTTTCGCGATGTGGGTCATGAGCGACCTCCCCAGTTCGGATCATGCAGGATGTCAGCGTTGTGTTCATTCAGGCCCGGACTTGGGCGCGGCGACACCATGCGCACACCATCCATGACGATGGGCGATGCAACGGTCGGGATTGTGCCATTCTTTGCCGATTTCGATGCCAGATCACGCTTGATCCCGCGCGCCTTGACCTGGCGGTCGGCAAAGACCTCATCCAGCGTGTTGATCGGTCCGGCCGGCACACCGGCTTGTTCAAGTTTTGCCAGCAGCTCGGACTTGGTGAAGCGGGCTGTCAGTGCGCCCAGATGCGGCACCAGAACGGCGCGGTTCCGGATGCGATCGGTGTTGGTGGCATAGTCTTCATGCACGCCAAGCGCCGGTTCGCCCAAGGCCTCGCACAGCTTGCGGTATTGCCCGTCATTGCCGCTGGCGATGATGATGTGGCCGTCGGCCACGGCGAAAACCTCATAGGGCACGATGTTGGGATGCGCGTTGCCCAGCCTGCCTGGCGGCGTGCCGGAGACCAGATAGTTCATGGCCTGGTTGCCCATCACGGCGAACTGCGTGTCCATCAGCGCCAGATCAAGCGCAGCCCCGAT
>JANMIB010000206.1:0-2249 GCA_031375605.1 Allobosea sp.
GGCCCGGCTTGGCACGGCGATGATCTGGATCAGCCATGACCTTGCCACCGTGTCGTCCGTCGCCTCGCGGCTTCTGGTGATGTATGCGGGGCGGCTGATCGAGGCAGGGCCTGTTGCCGAGGTGCTGCGCAGCCCGCGCCATCCCTACACCAGGGGCCTGCTCAATTCGCTGCCGGGGCTGGCCAAGCCGGGTCAGGATCTGGTCCAGATCCCCGGCTCCATGCCCTCGCTGATTGACCTGCCAGAAGGCTGTGCCTTCCGGCCCCGCTGTGATTTTGCCGATGCGGCCTGCGTGATCACGCCTGCGTTGATCGAGGCAGGTGCGCGCAGCCTGCGTTGTCATCATCCGCTTGGCCAGCAGGCCGTGTCATGAGCGCGCCTTCTCTGGTTCAGGTTCAGGCGGTCTCGAAACGCTTTGCGCCAAGCATCACATTCGGCGAGCGCATCGCAGCCTGGCTCGGCAGTCCGGTGGAAACCCGCACTGTACATGCGGTTGACCGGGTTTCGTTCGGCATCGTGAAGGGCGAAGTGCTCGGCCTTGTCGGCGAATCCGGTTGCGGCAAGTCCACGCTGGGGCGCATCATTTCCGGTATTCATCCGCCAAGCGAGGGCGCAGCGCTGATGGACGGGACGCCCGTGATGGGCGAAGGGCGCACGCCGCTCAAGACCACAACCCGCATCCAGATGGTGTTTCAGGATCCGTTTGCCTCGCTTGATCCGCGGATCAGGATCGGGGACACGATCAGCGAAGGTCCGCTCGCGCATGGGCTGGTCGGCAAGGCCGATGCAAAGGACTATGTTGCGCGCTGGCTGAAGGCGGTCGGCTTGCCCGCAGAGGCTGCGGAGCGCTTTCCGCACCAGTTTTCCGGCGGGCAGCGCCAGCGTGTCGCGATTGCCCGCGCTCTGGCCATGCAGCCGGACGTGCTGGTCTGCGATGAGCCGGTGGCGTCGCTTGATGTCTCGATCCAGGCGCAGATCATCAATCTGTTCCTGACACGCAGGCGTGAGCTTGATGTTACCATGCGGTTCATCAGCCATGATCTTGGCGTGGTGCGCCACATCTCCGACCGCGTGGCGATCATGTATCTGGGCCGCATCGTCGAGATCGGCCCGACGGCAGACATCTATGCCGCGCCGCGTCATCCCTACACCCGTGCCTTGCTCGATTCCGTGCCCAAGCTGGTGACGGGCAGCGATGAGCTGGTCACGTTCAAGCCGATCCAGGGCGAATTGCCTTCACCCCTCTCGCCCCCGCCGGGCTGCCATTTTCACCTGCGCTGCCCGATCGCGCAGGAGCGCTGCAAGATCGAGGCACCCCGTCTCGATGATGCGGTGCAGGCGGTGTCGTGCCATTTTCCTCTGACGTGAGAGAGTGAATTCCATGGAACCCGCACAGCAACCCTGGCAATGGCCGGACGCGGAATGGCGTCGCCGCGTGGATCAGGTTCGCGCGGGCCGCTCGCTGAAGCCAGCCACATGGCCGGGCGGCAAGCGCTGTGCCGTGGCGCTGTCCTTTGATAGTGATCACGACACCAACGAGCTGCGTGATGGCGGCAACTCCATCGGCCGCATGTCCTGGGGCCAGTATGGCACACGGGTCGGCGTGCCGCGCATCCTCGACATCCTGAGGCGCGAGGACATCAAGGCCTCGTTCTTCGTGCCGGCGGTGGCGGCGAAGCTCTATCCCGATGAACAGCGCCGGGTCATCGCCGAAGGCCACGAAATCGGCCTTCATGGTTGGATCCATGAACTCAACTCCGTGCTGCCCGAAGAGGTCGAGCGTGACCTTCATCTTCGCGCGTCAGACGCGCTAGAAAAGATCACCGGCATCCGCCCCGTGGGCATGCGCACGCCCTCGTGGGATTTCTCGCCGTCCACGCTCAAGATCCAGCGCGAGATGGGCCTCATCTACGTTTCGTCCCTGATGGCGGATGATGATCCTTACGAACTGGTCGAGAACGGCGAGCCGACCGGCATCGTCGAGTTGCCTGTCGAGTGGATCAGGGATGACGCGCCCTATTTCAACATGAACCGGCATCAGGCGTTGCGACCCTACACAGCCCCGCCTGCCGTGCTCGACATCTTCATCCGCGAGTTCGACCGCGCGCATGCGGATGGCGGGCTGTTCCTCCTGACAATGCACCCGCACGTCATCACCTACCGCTCCCGCATTTTCATTCTCGAAGAGCTGATCAGGCATATCAAGGCCAGGGGAGATGCGTGGTTTGCCACCCATGCCGATGTGGCCC
>JANMIB010000267.1:0-17819 GCA_031375605.1 Allobosea sp.
AGCGGAACTCGAAGCGCGAAAACGAGTAGGCTGACAAGATCGCAGCCGGGATCGCAATCGCCAGCGTGAAAAAGGCCACCACGATACTGTTGAAGATGCGCAGGCCCATGTTCCATGGCGCTTCAAAGACAATGCCGAAGTTCTGGAGGGTCGGAGTGAAATCCAGGCCGAGGGAGTGGACATCGCGCGGCAGCTTGAAGGCCGTCAGCATCATCCAGGCAATCGGAAACACGATCATCCCGAAGAACAGCAGCAGCACCACTGATTGCAAAGCCGTGGCCAGGGGCGAGCGCGCGTTCATCGGGCGGTCGCTTTCGCTGGCATCACCAGCCTTGTGTAGAAAATGCCGATGCCGACCAGAAGGGCGGTCAGCACCACCGCCAGCGCGGAAGCATGCCCCATGTCGTAGTGAACAAAGCCGATCGTGTAGACATAATGCGCCAGAGTCTGCGTGGTGATGCCCGGCCCTGCACCTGTCAGGGTCTGCACAGAATCGAACATTTTCAAAGCGAAGATCGTCTTGAGGATCAGGCCAACCGCGATCACGCCCTTGATCTGGGGCAGCACGACCAGAAGGATGTTCTGCCAGGGCGTTGCTCCGTCGATCAGGGCGGCCTCTTCAGTCTCGACCGGTACGGCCGCCAACCCTCCAAGAAAGATCAGCGTGAGATACGGGAACCAGTGCCAGACATCCGAAAGGATCAGCGCCGCCATGGCATAGCCCGGACTGGCGAGCCATATCACGTTCGCCAGCGGCGGGATCAGCCAGCCAATACCTTTCGTCAGAACGCCATATTCACCATTGAACATGAAGCGGAAGGACACGCCGATCAGCGCCGGGCTCATGGCAAATGGCAAGATCAGCACAGCCCGCGTCAGGCTTTGCAGCACGCCCGCGCGGCGCAAAAGCAGCGCAAGCCCGAGCGAAACAGCAACCGCGATCAGCACATCAAGTGTCACGAACACCACTGTGACCTTCAGCGCATTCCAGAACTCCGGCTCCTCGAAGCCGAAGACGTAGTTGTCGATGCCGACCCAGCCTTGCGGAACCGGCGAGCGTTTCAGCCGCCAGTTCCGAAAGCTTGTGGTGATGGCCGAGACCAGGGGCCAGAGCGTCGTGCCAAGCACGATCACAAGTGCCGGCACAAGCAGCAGATAGCGCGTGATGCGATCCGGCATGGCTGTGGTCCGGCTGTGTTTGCCCGTCGTCTCAGCCGCGCCGCGCGATGCGGCGCACGGTGGCTTCCGCCGCCTTGAAGGCATCAGGCACCGTGCGCGTGCCCGAGGCTGCTTCCGACATCGCGGTTTCCATCGCCTCCATCATCTGCGGCCAGTCGGCGGTGTAGGGCACGACCTTGGTGTTCTGCAGCGCTTCTGCTGCAAAGGTGTGCATGCCGCCGTAGCGTTTGTTGACGTCCGCATCGCGCAGGTTCGACCACTGGGTCGCGATCACGTCGTTTTCCTTCGGGTCGAGCAGGATGTCACGCTCGAGCGATGGCTCGGTGACGAAGGTGACGAACTCCATGGCCGCATCCTTGGCCTTGCTGTTCTTGGTGATGCCGTAAATCCAGTTGTTGATATAGGTCGACCGAGGCCCGCCCGCAAAAGAAGGCAGGGGTGTGAAGGCAACCTGCTCTTCGGTGAGCTTCGAGACTTTCGGGTCGATCAGCCCACCGCGCACCCACCACCAGACGGCGACCATGGCAGAGTTGCCGCCGCGCATCGAATTGACGGCATCCTGCTCGTTGAAGGAGACTGCGGCTGCTGGTGTCACCTTGTGGGTGCGCAGCATGTCGATGTAGTCTTGGGTGGCGCGCAGGCCGGTATCGCTGGCGAACAACGGCATGCCCTTGGCATCGAACACGTCTGCGCCGCGCCCCCACAGGAAGTTGTACCAGACCATCAGGTTCTGCCCGTTGCTCTTGCCATAGGGCAGGGCGATCCCGGCGATCTGCTCCTTGTCCTGCAGCACCTTCGAGTGGCTGACCACCTCGTCCCAGGTCTTGGGCGCAGCCAGATTGTGCTTGGCGAACAGATCCTTGCGGTAAAACAGCAATTGCACATGCGAGCGCGTGGGCAACCCAAGCTGCTTGCCTTCGACGGCACCCAGATCAAGGAAGGCTTTGGGGTAGCGTGCCGTGTCGATCTTCTTGGCCGCGATGCGCGCATCCATCGGGTCGATGAGGTTGACCAGCGAAGGCACCCACTGGTCCATCACCACCACGATGTCAAAACCGCCCGTGCCGCCAACCATCTCGGCTGTCAGCGCCTCGCGCATGTTGGCGAAGGGCACATAGGTGTATTTGACGTTGATGCCGGTGGCCTCGGTGAAGGCTGCCGCCCGCGCCTCGTGGGCGCGGAACTGGGTGGCGACCACACACAGGATCTTGACCTCCTGACCGGCAAAAGGCTTGCCGGACGTGAGATTGGCAAGCGCCGCGGCTTGAGAAACTGCTGCCGCCTGGGCGCGCGCCTCGCGTGGCAAGGCCCCGGCCAAGCCAATGGCAGATGCACCAATGGCGAAATCGCGTCTGTTGATGGACATCGTATCCTCCCGTAACCGGTCTTGCTGATCGTGTTTGCATGCGTATGCAAGATTGCGCATACGTCGCCTGTTGGCAAGCGTTGCCTACCCTGTCTTGAGCAGGATCTGCTTCCAGATCGCCGTTTCGTCATGGATCACGTATTCGCGCCTCAGGCCCCATGGCCCGAACTCGGCATGGCTGATGCCCATGATGTGAACGGCGGCGCCCGTCGGTGTGCCAAATGCGCCCCAGCCCTCGTGGCGGCCTGTCAGTGACCAGCGGATCGCCGCACGCGGGCTGAACTCCGGATCATCCCGGCCGATGATGTGGTGAATCTCGAATTTTGCGTTCGGGAAGGCGGCGCGCAGCCCCATCCAGAACTGGTCGGCAGCGCCCCAGCCATGCCCTGTGATGCCGCCCGGCAGTTCGAGCTGGCAGGCGCGGTCATAGACCTTGGGGATCACAGCCATGTCGGCGGCCATGATGCGGGCAAGGATGTCGGCATAACGCTGCCCGGTCGGGTGATCGTTGCCGCGGCTGTTGTAGCCGCCATCCACGTCGATCGCTGGCGTGAATGGCCGCACGCAGTGCTCAGGCCCGCCTTCGCGCGCGATCAGATCGGCGGCGTAGGCTTTCGGATCCCAGCCCATCTGGCGCACGATGGCCCCCTGGTCACGGATCAGCCATTCATCGAAGATCTGGTTGTCGCGTGCGGCGCAGTCGGCAAGGATGCGATATGTCAGCTTCTTGCCGGTCGCCTTGCCATACATGCCATCGCGGCTATGGGTGGTGGTGGACATGAGCCTGTGTGACGAGAGAAAGCCGTCTTTCGGGTTCCCGCACCAGATCACGTCCTCGCCTAGCAACGTCCTGTCCGGAAATTCCGCCAGCGTCGCCATGGTCGCAGCGATCACGTTCTGGTTGCCGATCACCAGCGAAGATGGCGAGCGCACAGGGATCTTCGGCGCATAGTACTGGTGCAGGGTCGCAATGCCGCGATCTTCCCAGATCTCCTTTGTGATCCCAATGATGTAATCGGGAAAATCTTTCCAGCGTGGGTCGAACCCTTCAATCGGCATGTCTCAAATCCTTGGTCAGTATGCGTTCAACCAGCTGTCCAGCCGCCATCGACGAGCAGGCTGGTCCCGGTGATAAGGGAGGCGGCGTCGCTCGCGAGAAACGCGACCGCTCCCATGATGTCCTCGATCTCTCCGACGCGTCCCAGCTTGATCATCGACATGATCCAGGCCATGCGCTCGGGATTGGCGAAGGTCTGGGCCGTCAACTCCGTCCTGATGAAGGTCGGCCCGATGGTGTTCACACGGATGGCATGTTGGCCCCACTCGATCGCCATCGCCTTGGTCATGCCCTCGACAGCATGTTTCGAGGCGGCATAGACCGCACGGTCAACGCCGCCGACATGGCCCATCTGCGACGAGATGTTGATGATGGAACCGCCTTTTCCGCGCGCGATCATCGCACGTGCCGCTGCCGCCGACGCGAAATAGGCCGCGCGGAGGTTGATGTTCATCACGGCGTCAAAATCATCCGGCGTCGTGTTAACCGCCGGCGAATGGCGCGCCAGCCCGGCGGAATTGACGAACACATGCAGGTTCGGGATCATGACGATCGCAGCATTGGTGGCAGCCACATCGCCGATGTCCAGCACAAGCGCTTCGGCGGAATGACCGGCGCTCTTCAACTCCGCCACCAGCCCATCCAGCGCCTCGCGACCGCGTGCCGCGCAGATCACATGCGCCCCAACCTCTGCCAGCGCGACCGCGCAGCCAAGCCCGATGCCGCGCGATGCACCCGCCACCAGCGCGGCGCACCCATCAAGCCGGAAGGACGGCGTGCGAGGGAGGGCCATTATTCGGCCGCCTCGCCATAGGCCACGTTGCGCCCGCCATAGCGGCGCACGCGGATGTTGGCCTGTTCGGCATGGCCGACAAAGCCCTCCAGCATGCACAGGCGCGAGCAGTATTCGCCAACCATGGCGGAGGCCTCGTCGGTGAGCACGCGCTGGTAGGTGTGGGTCTTGATGAACTTGCCGACCCAAAGACCGCCGGTATAGCGGCCGGCCTTCTTGGTGGGCAGCGTGTGGTTGGTGCCGATGACCTTGTCGCCGAAGCTGACATTGGTGCGCGGACCGAGGAACAGCGCCCCGTAAGAGTGCATGTGTTCGAGAAACCAGTCATCCCGGTCCGTCATCACCTGCACATGCTCGGAGGCAATGAAATTGGCCTGCTCCAGCATCTCTTCATATGTGTCGCAGACGATCATCTCGCCATAGTCGGCCCAGCTTTTGCCGGCAGCCTCGCCCGTCGGCAAAATGGCCAGCAGGCGTTCGATCTCGTCAAGGGTCTGCCGCGCCAGCTTCTCTGAAGTGGTGATCATCACGCAGGGTGAATTCACGCCGTGTTCGGCCTGCCCGAGAAGGTCCGTGGCGCACAGCTCGGCATCCACCGTCTCGTCGGCGATCACCATGGTCTCGGTTGGTCCGGCGAACAGATCGATGCCGACGCGGCCATACAGCTGGCGCTTGGCCTCCGCCACAAACGCGTTGCCGGGGCCGACCAGCATGTCCACAGGCGCGATGGTTTCAGTGCCGAGAGCCATCGCGCCGACAGCCTGGATGCCGCCCAGGCAATAGATCTCGTCAGCGCCGCCCATGTGCATCGCGGCAACGATGGCTGGATGCGGTGCCGGGCCGTTCGCGCTCTGCTGCGGCGGCGCCGATGCGATGATGCGTTTGACGCCCGCGACCTTCGCCGTGACCACGCTCATGTGCGCGGACGCAACCATCGGGTATTTGCCGCCCGGCACGTAGCAGCCCACGGACTGCACGGGGATGTTCTTGTGACCCAGGATCACGCCCGGCAGCGTTTCGACCTCGATGTCCGTCAAGGCCGCACGCTGGTATTGCGCGAAGTTGCGCACCTGTGCCTGTGCGAAACGGATGTCATCAAGATCACGCTTCGAAACAGCGCCCATGGCCGCTTCGATGTCGCGCTCGCCCAGCCGGAACGCCTTGGGGTCATACTTGTCGAACTTGACGGAGAGATCGCGCACGGCAGCGTCGCCGCGCTTGGAAATATCGGCCAGAATACCCTCGACTGCAACGCGCACCTTGGCGTCGTCGTCGTTTCGCTCGGCCTGCGTCCGTGCCGTTTTCAGATGCCTGATCATGGCGTTCCTCGTGTTGTGTGGTTCACTTGTTGTGGTCGGGGCGGGGCGCTGTGCTGTTCCCCGTGTCGTAGGCTTCCCAGCCCTGTCCGTTGAAAGGATCGACGCCGAGCTGCCGCATGACATGCGGGAAATCGACCATCACCCAGTTGTCGATGATGCGGCCATCCGCCACTTTCCAGAAGTCCATGTAGCGGATCTCGACCCGCTTGCCGGTGGGGGCGATGCCCATGAAGGTGCCCGAATGGGTGGCGTGCTGCGCCCCGAAGGCAGCTGCCCATTCGCCCGAGAACAACCGCGCCTCGTCGATGCAGACCTTGTCGGAGAAGGCGGCCTGAAAAGGGCGCTGCCAATTGTCCTGAAACTCCTGGAGGCCGTTCTTGGTGCCACAACCGGCATTGCCCATCCAGCGGAAGTCGCCATGAAAGAAATCGGCGATCCCGTTGATCTTGTGGTCATTCAAGCCATCGACCATGCCCTCGATGACACGGCGTGTTTCGTTGGTCTTGGCCATGTCATTGCCGCGCGTCAGTGCTGCTTGCTCTGGTCTTGATCCTGCCATGGCGCTAGCCCTTCACGGCACCAGCCGTCAGGCCAGAGACGATCTGTTTCTGGAACACCATCACCAGCAGGAACAAAGGCGCCGTGATCGAGACCGCCGCGGCAATGGCCTCGATCTGGTCGGACAGCTTGGTGTCGCGGTTGAGATACTGGCTGATGGCCGGCACCATCGTCTGCGACTGCGCATCAAGCAGGAGCGCGGTGACGAGGTAATCGTTGTAGGCCAAAAGGAACGAGAACAGCCCCGTGGTGATCACACCCGGCCACATCACCGGCATGATGACGCGCCAGAATGCGCCAAAATGCGTGCAGCCATCGACCCGCGCCGCTTCGTCCAGTTCATTCGGGATGTTCATGAAGAACGAGCGCATCATCCAGATCGTGAACGGCTGGTTGATCGAGACCAGCACGATGATGATCGCGAGCGGCTGCCCGTAAAGCGAGGGCGCGTTGGGGCTGAACAGATTGAAGAACCAGCCCGTGATTGGCGATGTCCAGAGCGGCGAAAGCCATTCGCGCGAGTTGATGAACACAGGGATGTAGCCTGTCACCAGCACCGAATGGGGCAGGGCGCGAAACACCAGTGCGCCGATCAGCAGCCAGAACGCCAGATTGCTCTTGGTCCGCGCCAGCCCATAAGCCGCCAGCGTGCCGACCGTCAGCGAGATCGTGACGACGCCGAAGGTGATCATCATCGAGTTCATGAAATTGCGGTAGAACTCGTATTGCACCCACACGGCTTTGTAGTGTTCGAGCGTGACCCCAATCACAGGCTTGGCCAGCATCCCGATCAGCGGAACGGGCGACAAGGCAGCGTTGACCACGCCGACCACGGCAGGAAGCACGATGAACACGAACACCGATGCGCTGATCAGGAATACAGCAGCCATCAGGAGCCAGCCGACAACCATAGATCCGTTGATGGCGAGCTTTTCGGCAATCGACTTGCCGTGTCTGACCGGCAGTTGATAGACAGCGATCAAGGCCGCCAGCCCGATCAGCAGGCTCAACACGGAAAGCCCGCCTGCGTTCTCGCGCGTCACCGGGCCGAAAATCACGTTCAGCGGGTCGGATGACAGCGCATCAAGCGGCAGCTTGAATGACATGATGGCCACCCAGAACAGCGGGAAGATCGCCACGACGGCCCACAGCGCGACAAATCCGGCTGTGAGCACCTTGAGGGCGAAGGGTGGCTGAAGTGCTTTCGTGTCGGCCATGATCAACCCCTAACGCGAGACGCGGTTGTCGCGCCAGGTGCGCATGAGCAGCGGAATGAGCAGCAGAACGATCCCCACCATGGTCAGCATCGAAGACGCCGAGGCGCGGGTGATGGAGCGGTTGCCGGTCTCGTCAGGCGTCAGGAAGCTGAATGTCAGCCATTGCAGCGAAATCCGGTGCGCCTCGCTGGAAAAGCCGATGACCTCCTCGAACACGCGATACGAATCCATCAGGTGGATGAGCGCGATGAACACGATCAGCGGCATCAGGTGCGGGATCACGATGTGGCGCAAGCGCTCGAAGCGCGATGCACCGTCCACGATCGCGGACTCAAGCGTGTCCTGATCGACGGTCTGCAGCGCAGCATAGAACACCACGAAGGCGAAGGGTGCGACATGCCACACCCGGTAGGTGATCATCAGGATCTCGATGGTCCAGCCCTGAGCGAACATGGAGATGTTGCTGTTCGTGATCCATTTCAGCGCCGCCGTCAGGATACCGTCTCCGATGAACAGCCAGCGGATCGACAGCGCCCCGATCACCGGCGTGACGATGAAAGGAAGCAGCGAAACGAAAATCAAAGGCCCACGCACCGCTCGCGTCACGTTGTTGACAGCGATGGCGATGAGCAGCCCCAGCCCGATCACAAGCGGAAGCGTGATCAGCGTGAAAGACAGCGTGAAGCGCAACGCCTTGTAAAAATCGATGTTCATCACAGCGGCCATGCCGCCGCCACCGGCTGAAAACGCCTTGGCGACAACATCAGGCTTGAGCAGCTCGTGATAGGATGCAAATCCGACGAAGCTGGTTGTTGTCAGCGGTTTTCCCGCTGCATCCAGCACCTGACGCGAGCGGATTTCGGTCGTGCAGGTCTGGCTGATGAAGCCCGGTGTGCAACTTTCGACCTGAACCTGCTCGAACACCTGCTGAGTGCTGTAAAAGCTCTGCACGAACACACTCACGAGGGGCAATGCGATGAAGATCAGCATCAGCACCACCGATGGCGCGACAAACATCGCGAATGTGCGCGCTTTCATGGCTCGGTCTCCGGTCCGCTCAGGAATGACGGATGTTGTTCGGGGCTGGCAGGTCAGCATCAAAGGATGTTGACGATACGTGTCCGGTCAGGGTGATCCGCGAGCGGGACCGCCCTGACCGGGTTCTGGTCTACTTGACGAGGCCGGCTTCCTTGGCCTTTGTCAGGTAGGTGGCTTCGATAGCCGCCAGCGTCTCGGTCGCCGTGGTCTTGCCGGTCATGAAGTCAGCCGCCTTTTCGCCGATGGCGGCCTGAATGATGCCCATCTGGGTCGTTGACGGGTAGTTCGGTGCACCGCCATTGGCCGACGCGATGGCACCCTGGGCCAGGCGCCCCGGTGCAAAGCCCTTCAGCAGCCAGACAGCGGCATTGTTGTTGGCCTTGACCATCTCTTCGTCGATGCCTTCCATCGCCACGCGGAACGCCGCATCGGCTTCAGCATCGGAGATGTTCTTGGCAAAGACCATGCCGTCCCACCACAGCATCGTGGCTGGCTTGCCGCCTGCCATTGCTGCGGGTGCGGATGCCATGGCGATCTTGCCGACAAACTGGCTTTCCTTTGGATCATCAAGCGCGCCTGCACGCGAGGCCCAGAGGTTCGCCATGGCGATCTTGCCCTGCTGGAACTGCTTTTGCACGACAGTCGAGTCTGAAACCAGAAACTCAGGGTCCATGAAGGCGGACAGCTTCTTCATCATCTCGAGCGTCTTCACGCCGGCTTCCGAATTGATGCTGGGGGTGTTGTCCGGCTTGGTCGGAACGCCGCCATAGCCGAAGAACAGATTGATGAAATCAATGCTGATGTCGAAACCGGACTTCATGGTGGCGCCGAGCGGAAACTGCATCTTGCCGGAAGCCTTGATCTTGGCGGCGGCGGCAAGCACCTCGTCATAGGTCTTGGGCGCTTCGATCCCCAGTTCCTTGAACAGATCCTCGCGGTACATGAAGTGCTGGGCATTGACCATCATGGCCACGGCCACAGTCTTGCCATCGATCTTGATCAGCTGGTTTGGCGACAGGTTCTTGCCATACTTGGCGATCAGGTCATCAAGCGGGCGGATCGTGCCTGCATTGACCAGTGGCACGAGGGTGCCGTTGGACACGCCGCCGATCTGATAAAGAGCCGGATTGGCAGCAAAGGCCGCAGGCTGCTTGGTGCGGAAGGTCTGGTCAAGTTCGGCCTGGACATTGCCGCACTCTGCCATGGCTGCTGTCACGGCTTTCCATGCCTCAAAGGCTGCCGACAACGACTTGACCGGCACTGTGTTCTGGAAAGCGCAGGCTGCGTGTGCCGAAACCGACATCATCAGCGAAATGGCGGCTGCACCGAGTGTTCTTGTCGCGAAAGTCCTGGTGATCATCTTGTAGCTCCCTGTTGTTGTGTCCGGGCCGCAGCGTGGTTGCCTCATGGCCCTGTTGTATTCCGGATGTCTGTGCCGGGGTTTGTTGTCTTTCCCGGTTCTCGTGTTGAAGGCGTGTGACAGTTCTGAATGAAGCTCCAAGTCAGATGTTGCGCTTGCGGCTTGTGGCGGCACCTGGCCAGATCAGGACACAAGCCTTTGCCCGCTGCCATGGTCAAACAGATGGCAAACAGCAGCCTTGATGCTGAACGATATCATGTTGCCAATTTCGGTCCGGAATTCCTTGGGAGCCTTGACCGCGATGAGAGCAGGGCCAGACCTGACCGACACCATCGTCGCATCACCCAGAAGTTCGATGCTGTAGACCGGGGCTGAAACCTCGCCGTCCGATGCTGCCAGTTGTGCATCCTCCGCCCTGAAACCCAGCGTGATCTTGCCGGCGGCGCTTGTGGGCAAGCCTGCAACCCTCATGTTGGGCGCGGTGAACACACCGCCGCTGATCTCGCCCTCGATCAGGTTCATCGCCGGTGAGCCGATGAAGCCGGCCACGAAGGTGTTGGCCGGTCTGTCATAGATCTCGGTCGGCGTGCCGACCTGCTGGAACTCGCCCTTGTTCATCACCACGACACGGTCGGCGAGGGTCATCGCCTCGATCTGGTCATGGGTGACATAGATCGTCGTGACCTTGAGTTCATGCTGCAGGTTCTTGATCTGCGCACGGGTCGAGACACGTAGCTTTGCGTCGAGGTTCGACAAGGGTTCGTCCATCAGGAACACAGCAGGTTCGCGCACGATGGCGCGGGCCAGCGCCACGCGCTGCCTTTGCCCGCCGGACAATTCGCGCGGGCGGCGCTCCAGAAGATCGCCAAGTTCGACCATCTTGGCCGCTTTCCGGACCCTGGCATCATGTGTCTGGGGGTCGATTTTCCGCACCTTCAGCGGGAAGCGGATATTCTCGTAAACCGTCAGGTTGGGATAAAGCCCGTAGTTCTGGAACACCATCGCGACATCGCGGTCCTTGGGCTCAAGGTCGTTGACGACGCGGTCACCGATCAGGATTTCGCCCCCGGTCGGGTCTTCAAGTCCTGCGATCATCCGCATGGTCGTGGTCTTGCCACAGCCTGACGGGCCAAGAAACACGACGAATTCACGGTCTGCAATGTCAAGATCGATGGCCTTGACGCCCACGAAGGCACCCCAGCTCTTGGTCACGCCACGCAGCGAAATCTGTACCATGCGCTTTGCCTGCTCCCTCTGGCCCCGCGTCGTTATTGTGTTGTTTCCGGTGCGCGGGCTGGTCGGAAAGTTATCAATTAACGGCACGTTGACAGATCATGAATACGTATGCAAGACCTTGTTGCAATTCGTCACATGGCCCTGCCTGCCATCCGGAAATCACCCCCGATGACAATTCCCTCGGTCCATGTGGCCAACAAATCCTTTGTCCGGCAAGCCCTTGGTGCTGTCGCCGAGGCCAGTCCAGCCACTTTGCACAATCGGCTGCAGGAAGCATACCATCCTGATGCAGAGTGGCGTGGCTCTCATCCGCTGAACGAGATGCGCGGCATCGACGCCATTGCCGCGAAGGTCTGGATGCCGCTTCTGCGCGCATTTCCCGATCTGGAGCGCCGCGATGTCATCGCAATGGGTGGGCATTCGCATGGCACCGACATCGTCGGCACGGTCGGGCACTATTGCGGGACATTCCGCCATGACTGGCTGACGATACCTGCGACAGGTCGGCCGATCTATCTGCGGTATGGCGAGATGCACGTCGTCAGGGATGGCAAGATTGCCCAGAGCACGGTGCTGATCGACATTCTCGATGTCATCCGGCAGGCCGGGTTCTGGCCCATTGCCCCCAGCCTTGGCACCGAGGAACAATGGCCTGGCCCGTTCACGGCAGATGGCATCCTGCTGACAGAGCAGGATCCGGTGATCTCGGCCGCCAGCATCGCCCAGACCCTCGCCATGCACAAAACCCTTGGGGACTACAATGATGAGGCTCTGCTCGGGCGCGAAGGGCTGCTGACCATGCCCCAGAAAGAGCACTGGCACCCGAAGATGATGTGGTACGGCCCCTCAGGCATTGGCACGACACGCGGTCTGCAGGGCTTCGTGGACTACCACCAGTTGCCGTTCCGTATCGCTTTCCCGAACCGGCGCGGTGGCAATCACTACGTGCGCATCGGAGACGGTGCCTACTCTGCCACAGGTGGCTGGCCCAGTGTTCTAGCGAAACACACCGGCGGCAGCTTTTGCGGCACCGGTCCGACAGGACGCGATGTCGGCATGCGGGTGATGGATTTCTATTTGCACCACGAAGGCCTCATCCGCGAAAACTGGGTGCCGATCGACATGATCGATCTGCTCTTGCAGATGGGCGTCGATGTGTTTGGACGGATGCAGAGCCATTTCAGGCGCGGCGGCTGACGAAGTGCTGATCCACGGCGTTGATGAACTGCCCGTCTGACCTCAGGCGTCCTTCGGCAACCGCGCCGAACCCCTGATGATCAACTCAGCTGGCAGCACGGCGGCACGTTTTTCGACCACGCGGTTCTCGACCTGCTCGATCAGGATCGAGACGGTGGCTTCGACCATCGGCCCGCATGGCTGGCGCACGGTGGTCAGGTTGTACCCGGCCCAACCTGCCTCCGGCACGTCGTCATAGGCGACGAGCGACACGTCTTGCGGGATGCGCAACCCAAGTTCGCTGCGCAGCACATCCATCACAGCGAAAGCCATATGATCATTGGCGACAAAGACCGCATCGGGCCGCTCACGCACATTGAAAAGCTCCCGCGCTGCGACCGATGCGCCCTCGAAGCTGTAGCCGCCGATGGCACGCCGAAACAAGGTGATGCCGCATTCCGCCAACCCCTTGTGAAAGCCTGCTTCACGATCACGGCTGGTGGACGAGTCCTCGTTGCCGGCAATGAACGCAATTTTCCTGTGTCCGCCCTTGATCAGGAAATGCGCCAGAAGGCGTGCTCCCTCGATATTGTCGGAGGTGACGCTGCTGGTCGGTGAAGACGGCACATAACGGTTGAACATCACCACGGGCGTTCCCGTGCTGGCACATTCCCGCGCCAGGCTCGATGACAGGGTGGCAGAGGCCATGACGATGCCTTCCACCTGATATTGCAGCATTTTTTGCACGACCTGATCCTGATTGCCCGGATCGGTCATGAACAGCAGCACCTGATAGCCGCGGTCCTGCAGCGCACGCGACATCTGCTCCAGCACCAGCGGATAGAACTGGTTGTCGAGATAGGCGACCAGGATGGCGATCAGGCGCGAGCGCCCGCTGATCATCGCGCGTGCCAGCGCATTGGGCCGGTATCCCAGCTCCTTTGCGGCATCGAGCACGATCTGGCGTGTCTGCTCGGACACGCTTGCGCCGGGTGAGAAGGTGCGGCTCACAGCTGACTGGGACACGTTCGCGAGCCGCGCGACATCACCTGATGTGACCGAGTTTTTACCCGGATACTTGGCTGCATTCTTGCCTACATTCTTGCCCATGGCTGCATATTGATGGTTCTGACAATGGCGTAAAGGGCCTTTTCCGCCAGCTTCGCCCGAATGGTGCGTGTTAGAGAAAATACAACTTATACGTGTTTTAAGCTCAGGCTTGCATGTGGAGGTTTGTATGCCGCTTCTCTCAAAACTTACATCTGGCCTGGCTCGCTTTGGCCGCAATGACGAGGGAAACTTCGCCATCATCTTCGGCCTGCTTCTTGTGCCGCTCTTAAGCATTGTCAGCGCCGCTCTCGATTTCAACACGGCCTCGCGCGACAGAGCCATCCTGCAGGCGTCGCTGGACAGTGCGTCCCTTGCGGTGGCCCGCGCGCCTCAACTCACAGACAGCCAGGCCGGGGCTTTGCTGCGCTCGCTGGTGAGTGCCAACTATACCAGCGCGAACGGGCGCATCCCTGCCATCAGTTTCACACGTGGTCAGGATGTGGTGTCGGCCACGGCGGTTGATGAGGTGCCAAGGCTGATGCCACTGATCATGTTGCCCGAGCTGCAGACCATGCGAATTGCGGCAGCTTCCGAGGTGCGCTGGGGCACGAACAACATCGAGATCGCCCTGGTGCTCGACAACACCGGCTCGATGGCCAGCAGCAACAAGATGAAT
Organism: Allobosea sp.; assembly: GCA_031375605.1. Classification (GTDB taxonomy): domain Bacteria; phylum Pseudomonadota; class Alphaproteobacteria; order Rhizobiales; family Beijerinckiaceae; genus Allobosea. The sequence continues at coordinate 14,026 of JANMIB010000267.1, forward strand.
GAGCTGAAACGCGCCCTTTGCGGGCAGACTGACTGTGCCTCTGCCTCTCCGGCCTCCGGTTTTGTCAAGATCATGCGCGACGCAGCGCAGCGCGATGACCAGTTTCGCGTTGCGCTGGTTCCGTTTGACACCGTGGTGCGCATGCCATTGAGCTTTCAGCAGACAATCAACAGCGCAGCCATGACGAGTGTTGGCTTCAGTGGCAGTGCTGGGTTTGGTTATTGTTCCCACTCGTCATTGTCGAACATCGCCCTCCGGTTCGGTTTTTTCCGCTTTTCCGAGCGCGACCGCGACACAAGGGCATCATCCCGCAACATCCTGAACCAGAATGTCGGGGCCGGTTGCGGCACAGGGCGGACCACGCCTCTCACGTGGCAGGGCTGTGTCTGGGACCGCGACATGGGTTCCGGGCAAGACAGCACGGATGTGATCGCGTCGCTGCCAGCTATGGTCGATCTACATCCGGCAGTGAACTGCGAGACCAATGGTCTGGCGCGCATCCTGCCTCTGCTCGACATACGCAACCGAAGTGCCGAGTTGATTGCCGCCTTGCGGCAGATGACCCCGTCCGGCACCACCAACCTGACCATCGGTGTCAGCTGGGGCATGGCCGTGCTCTCAAGGCGCGAGCCTTTCCCCGAGGCACGCGAGCCGGGTTCTGACGTGCGCAAGTTCATGATCCTGCTGACCGATGGCGAAAACACCGAAAGCAAGCATTCCACCACGGAAAACAGCATCGATGCGCGGGCGCGCACGGCATGCAGCAATGCCAAGTCTCAAGGCATCACGATCTATGCCATCCGGGTCATCGACGGTGATCGCACGCTTTTGTCGCAATGCGCCACAAGTCCGATGCACTACAAGGAGGTGGCCAATGCGAGCCAGCTCACCCCGGTCTTCGAGCAGATCGCCAGCGAGATCGGAGCCTTGCGGATTTCACGGTGATGGAGGCCAGCTACAGCCGCGAAAGCCCCTGTTGCATCGACCACGAATGACATAGACAACATGTGGTTGATCGTTGTTGATTGCCGGAGCCTGTCATGAAATCGCGTGCTGCTGTTGCCTGGGAGGCGAACAAGCCTCTCACCATCGAAACCATCGACATCGGAGGGCCGAAGCCAGGCGAGGTTCTGGTCGAGGTGATGGCAACAGGCGTCTGCCACACCGATGCCTATACCCTGTCCGGGCTTGATTCCGAGGGCAAGTTCCCGGCCATCCTGGGCCATGAAGGTGCTGGCATCGTGCGCGAACTCGGCGCTGGTGTCACTTCGCTCAAGGTCGGTGACCATGTCATTCCGCTTTACACACCAGAGTGCCGCGCCTGCAAGACCTGCCTGTCGCAGCGATCCAACCTGTGCACCTCGATCAGGTCCACGCAAGGGCAGGGCGTGATGCCGGACGGCTCGAGCCGCTTCAGCTGCGATGATGCAGGCGGGCGGAAGGATGTGTTTCACTACATGGGTTGCTCGACCTTCTCAAATTTCACGGTGCTGCCCGAAATCGCGCTGGCGAAGGTCCGTGAGGACGCGCCTTTCGACAAGATCTGCTATATCGGTTGTGGCGTCACCACCGGCATCGGCGCGGTGATCTGGACAGCAAAGGTCTGGCCTGGCGCGAATGTCGTGGTCTTCGGCCTTGGCGGCATCGGGCTGAATGTGATCCAAGGTGCCCGCATGGTGGGTGCCGACAAGATCATCGGCGTCGATCTGAACCCTGCCAAGGTCGAGATGGCCAAGAAGTTCGGCATGACCCACTTCGTCAACCCCGACGAGGTGGGCCGCGACAAGGTCGTGCAGGCCATTGTCGATCTCACAGGTGGCGGTGCTGATTTCTCGTTCGAGTGCATCGGCAACACCACCACGATGCGCCAGGCGCTTGAGTGCTGCCACCGGGGCTGGGGGGAGAGCATCATCATCGGTGTTGCGCCATCCGGCACCGAAATCGCCACGCGCCCGTTCCAGCTCGTCACGGGGCGGGTCTGGAAAGGCTCGGCCTTTGGCGGCGCACGTGGGCGCACCGATGTTCCAAAGATCGTCGACTGGTACATGGAGGGCAAGATCAACATCGACGATCTGGTCACCCACACCATGCCGCTCAACGACATCAACACGGCTTTCGATCTGATGCACGAGGGCAAGAGCATCAGAAGCGTCGTTGTGTTCTGATCTTGCAGGAACCCGCTGTTTCATTGCTGCAATTGCAGACATCGGCAGCACCGCCTAGTCTTCAAGCCTGACCCTTTCTTTCTTCACGGAGCCGCCCCTTGGCCGCCGCCTATGGTTTTCATGTCATTCTCGCTTTCGTGGTCGGCTATCTCCTTGGCTCGATCCCGTTCGGTATTCTTGTCACGAGGCTGGGTGGCGGTGTTGATCCGCGCACCATCGGCTCGGGTAATATCGGTGCCACCAATGTCCTGCGCTCCGGCAACAAGAAGCTCGCCGCGCTGACCCTTCTGGGGGACGGCCTCAAGGGCACGGTGGCGGTCCTGCTGGGCTGGGTTCTTGGCGGGGAGGGCACGGCGATCGCCGCAGGTCTCGGGGCATTCCTGGGGCATCTGTTTCCGATCTGGCTGGGTTTCAAGGGCGGCAAGGGCGTTGCGACCTATCTGGGTGTGGTGCTCGGGCTTGAGCCTGTGGCCGCGCTCGTGTTTGTGGTGTCATGGGCCGCCTGTGCCTATGCAAGCCGGTATTCATCACTGGCAGCGCTGGTTGCGAGCGTCACCACGCCGTTGGCGCTCTGGTGGCTCGGGCATGGCCGCATGGCCGCCCTGATGATGGGTCTGGCGCTCCTGCTCTGGCTCATGCACCGCGAGAACATATCGCGCCTGATGTCCGGTACAGAAGGCAAGATCGGCCAGAAGAGCTGAGTGGGCATGGCCGGATTTGTCCTCACCGACCAGCAGCGCTTCGACTGGTTGCGGCTGATCCGGACCGAGAGTGTCGGTCCGCGCACCTTCCGCTCGCTGGTGAACCGTTTTGGCGGCGCAGGCCGGGCGCTGGTTGCGTTGCCTGATCTGGCAAGGTCGGCGGGCCGGGCTGTCTCGCTGCCATCCCTGGCCGAGATCGAGCGTGAAATGGAGCAGTCGCGCCGTCTTGGCGTTCGTTTCGTGGCGCTGGGCGAGCAGGGTTATCCGCTTGCGCTCGCAGCCCTAACGACCGCGCCGCCTCTCATCGCGATCCGTGGCCATCTGCCTGCGCTGCAGCGGCCGATGGTGTCGCTGGTCGGCTCGCGCAACGCGTCGGGCCTTGGCCTCAAATTCACCGAAAAGCTGGCCCGCGAACTGGGCGAGGCGGGTTTCGTGGTGGTGTCGGGCCTGGCGCGCGGCATCGACACGGCGGCGCACAAGGCTTCGCTGGCCACCGGCACCCTGGCCGTGCTGGCGGGTGGGCATGGGCAGATCTATCCGCCGCAGAACGAGCCTCTCGTCGAGGAACTGATTGCAAACGGCGCTGCCATGTCCGAATTGCCCTTCACCATGGAGCCGCGGGCCCATGATTTCCCCCGCCGTAACCGTCTTGTCGCAGGTGTGTCTCTTGGCGTCGTCGTCATCGAGGCGGCACGCAAGTCAGGTTCCCTGATCACGGCGCGTCTGGCTAATGAGGAGGGCCGGACAGTGTTTGCCGTGCCGGGTTCCCCGCTTGATCCGCGGGCCGAAGGCACCAACGACCTGATCCATAGCGGCGCCCGCATCTGCCGCTCGGCACAGGACATCATTGCCGAACTGGAACCGCAGATCGGACAGGTGCCGCAACCGATGCAACTCTTTGATGTTGCAGGCTCTGATCACGCAGGCC
>JANMIB010000232.1:0-1739 GCA_031375605.1 Allobosea sp.
GTTCTGGTGCAGTTTGCGCCCGGCGGTCCGGTGGAGCGCATGATCGCGCAGCTTCAGGGCCAGGATTCAGGCGTGGCAGGCCGCCTTGGCGGCGGCGGCGGCGACATGGCCGGGGGTGCCCAGGCCAGCGCCGGAACAGCGGGCGATGTCACATCAGCCTATCGCGGTGCACAGGGGCTTGACCCCCAGTTCATCAAGGAACTCGAAAAACAGTTCGGCTTCGACAAGCCCGCCCATGAGCGTTTCTTCAAGATGCTGGTCGACTATTCCACCTTCAATTTCGGCAAGAGCTACTTCCGCGATGCGCCGGTGCTGCAACTGATCAAGGAAAAACTGCCGGTCTCCATTTCGCTCGGCCTCTGGATCCTGATCATCGGCTATGCCGTCTCCATCCCGCTTGGCATCAGGAAAGCGGTTTCGGATGGCTCACGCTTCGATGTCTGGACATCCGGCATCGTGATCCTGGGCTATGCGATCCCCGGTTTCCTGTTCGCCATCCTGCTCATCGTCCTGTTTGCGGGTGGCTCGTTCTTCCAGATTTTCCCTCTGCGCGGCCTGACCTCGGATGGCTGGAAGGACTTGCCCTGGTATCGTCAGGCGCTCGACTATCTGTGGCACATCACCTTGCCCGTCACGGCCATGGCGCTCGGCATCTTCGCCACCAAGACGCTCCTGACGAAGAATTCCTTCCTTGACGAAATCAGGAAACAATACGTTCTCACAGCCCGCATGAAGGGGCTGTCCGAAAACCGCGTGCTCTATGGCCATGTCTTCCGCAATGCCATGATGATCATCGTGGCGGGTTTTCCGGGTGCGTTCGTGGGAGCGTTGTTCACCGGTTCCTTGCTGATCGAGACGATCTTCTCGCTTGATGGCCTCGGGCTTTTGTCCTTCGAGGCCATCGTCAACCGTGATTATCCCGTGGTCTTCGCAACACTGTTCATCTTCTCGCTCGTGGGCCTTGTGGTGCATCTGATCTCGGACCTGATGTACACCTGGATCGATCCGCGCATCGATTTCGAGACGCGGGAGACGTAAGATGGATACTGCCGTCATTCGCCCCAACGTTGTGCCTTCTGCACCGAAGCGGCCCTTTCTCACGCCGATCAACCAGCGGCGGCTGGCCAATTTCCGGGCCAACAGGCGTGGATCATGGTCATTCTGGCTGTTCATGGCGCTGTTCATGCTCTGCCTGCTGGCTGAACTCATCGCCAACGACCGGCCCATCATGGCCAAATACAAGGGTGAATTCCTGTTTCCCATCGCCATCGACTATCCAGAGGAGAAATTCGGCGGTTTTCTCGCCCGGACCGATTATCGCGACCCCCTGATCCAGAAGGAAATTGCCGCCAACGGGTTCGCCATCTGGCCGCTGATCCGCTTTTCCTATTCGACGCACAACCTTGACTTGCCTGTACCCGCCCCCGCTCCGCCCACATGGCTGCTGAAAGACGACCAGTGCAAGGTGCAGGCAGCAAAGCTCGGTGGCGCCACCTGCCGCGACATCGAGTGGAACTGGCTCGGCACCGACGATCAGGGCCGCGATGTGGTGGCGCGGCTGATCTATGGTTTCAGGCTGTCGGTGCTGTTCGGGCTGGCGCTGGCCATCATCTCGTCCGTCATCGGCATTGCCGCCGGTGCTGTGCAGGGCTATTTCGGTGGCTGGACGGACCTCATTTTCCAGCGCTTCATCGAAATCTGGACCTCGATTCCGTCGCTGTATCTGCTCATCATCATCT
>JANMIB010000253.1:0-3416 GCA_031375605.1 Allobosea sp.
CACCGAAAGATCGGCTTGCAGCACGCAGGACAGCAGCCGGACATCGGCGTCTGCTGCCTCGCCAAATGTGACGAAACGCCCGGCCTTGCTCGCCATGGCATGAGCCCTGATGCGCGCCAGTTGCGGAATGTCAGCGTTGCAGATGGCGATGCCATGGTGCGGCAGGCCGTCATAGATGGTGGCCTTCTCATCGGCGATGGCATCGATGCTGGGGAACGAGGCCAGATGCACAGCCTGAACCGTGGTGATGATGGCAATGTCTGGCCGTGCCATCATGGCAAGCGGCGCGATCTCGCCCGGATTGCTCATGCCGATCTCGTAAACGCCATATCGCGTGCTGCGCGGTGTGCGCACCAGCGTCAGCGGCACGCCCCAATGGTTGTTGTAGGAACCGACCGGGGCCATCGTCTCACCCTGGCGCGACAAGGCGAGCTTGAGGGCCTCCTTGGTGCCGGTCTTGCCGACCGAGCCGGTGACGGCGATCACGCCTGCGTCAAGTTCGGCACGGCGCACCATTCCGGCGCGCTCCATGGCACGCAGCACATCATCGACGACAGCCAGCGGTCCGATGCCCGCCAGCGCGGCGGCGTGAGCTTCATCCACTACTGCCAGCGCTGCGCCCTGCGCGAAGGCCGTGGGCACGAAGGCGTGGCCGTCACGCTGGTCGATCAGCGCAAAGAAAACATCGCCTTGCTGCAGGCTGCGGGTGTCGATCGACGCGCCGGACACATGCACAGGCATTTTGCCCACAAGGCGCGCTCCAAGTGCCGTGATCAGGTCCGGTCCGGTCCACAATGGGGCTGTCATCAGCTGAACTCGCGTATCGCTCTGGTGATTTCGTCATGATCCGAGAAGGGCAAGGTGCGGTCGCCGACAATCTGGCCGCTTTCATGGCCTTTGCCGGCCACCACCAGCACATCCCCTAGGGTGAGGCCGCGCACGGCATGGCGGATGGCCTCGGCCCGGTCGCCGATCTCGACGGCTCCCGGTGCGGCCGCCATGATCTCGGCTCGGATCCGGGCCGGAACTTCGCTGCGCGGGTTGTCATCGGTGACGATGGCGATGTCGGATTTGGCAACGGCGATCGCTCCCATGATCGAGCGCTTGCCCTTGTCACGGTCGCCGCCGCAGCCAAACACGCAGATCAGACGTCCGGTGGCATAGGGGCGGAGCGTGTCCAGCACTGCTGCCAAAGCATCCGGTTTGTGGGCATAATCGACGATGGCCAGACCACCATTGAATGTACCGACCCGTTCAAGTCGGCCTGGCACGCCTGTGAGCCCTGCGAGGGCGTGGATGGCGGCTTGATGGTCTTCGCCTGTGGACATGGCAAAGCCTGCCGCGACAAGCGCATTGCCCGCCATGAAATCTCCCACGAGCGGCAAAGTGACATGCAGCTCTTGTCCCATCACCGTCAGGGTCAGTTCCTGCCCGAAGCCGACACGTTTCGCTTGCGTCAGCTGGATGGTTTCGCCGGTCGTGCCGACGGAGATGACCTTGTGGCCCTTTGCTGTTGCGGCTGCCGCCGCGCGATCACTCCATGGGCCATCGAGGTTGATCACGACGGGACAACCATCCGGCAGAAGATCCCACAAGCGCAACTTGGCCTCAAGATAGTCTTCCATGGTCGGGTGATAGTCGAGATGGTCGCGGCCCAGGTTGAGGAAGGCGGCGGCGGACAGGTTGACGCCATCGAGCCTGCGCTGGTCAAGCCCGTGCGATGAGGCCTCCATGGCCAGATGGGTAATGCCGTCTCCGGCCAGCCGGTCGAGCGTGGCATGCAGCGTCACCGGGTCAGGGGTGGTCAGCGAACCATATTGTGCGCCCGAGGACGTCACCACGCCGATGGTGCCGAGGCTGGCGGCATTGCGGCCCAGTTTCGCGTAGATCTGGCGCGTGAAATCAGCCACCGATGATTTGCCGCTGGTGCCGGTGACGGCGGTGATGATGCCCGGCTGGCGCGGATGGACACGGGCCGCCGCCAGCGAAAGAGCCCGGCGAGGGTCGGCAATGCTGGCAAAAGCGATGGCGTCTGGCAGATCAACCGGGCGCGCACCCGCTGCGATCACAGCCACGGCTCCGTTTGCAATGGCGTCCACGACAAAGCGTGCGCCGTCAGTCTTTGCGCCCTGATAGGCGACAAAAACGTTGCCCGGCCTGACAGCCCGGTTGTCCATGGTGACGCCCGTGACGATACGCGCGGCATCAGCGCCGGAGAATGCCCCCGGAAACAAGCTGCCAAGGGTCAAGGTGACGGACATCAGCCCAATCCGGGTTGGAGGGTTGCAAGCACGGTCTCAACGCAACACGACAAGGCAGGCTTGCTTGAACAGCGCCAGCCCGGTGATCAATCAGCGTGTGCCCCAGGCACCCACCCGCGCCATCAGCGGGAAGGGCCGGTCTGGCGCTTCAAAGCGCGGTGGCAGGCCTAGCAGCGGGGCAACGCGCTCGATGATGCGGCCAGTTGTTGGCGAGGCGTTCCAGCCGGAGGTCGCATAGCCATGCGTTTCAGGCAGGCCCTGCGGTTCGTCGAACAAGGTCATGAACAGATAGCGCGGCTTGTCAGCCGGGGCCACGGCCATGAAAGTGGTGAAGAGCTTGTTCTTGGAATAGCGGCCATTGACGACCTTTTCCGCCGTGCCGGTCTTGCCACCCACATAAAAGCCGGGCACCGCCGCCTTGGATGCTGATCCGCGCTCGGCATTCAGGCGCATGACATAGCGCATCGCTTCCGAGGTTTCAGGCTTGACCAGACGGGTTGCGACGGCTTTCGCGTCTTCTTCCGAGCGTCTGAGGAAGGTCGGCGGGATCAAAAGCCCGCCGTTCATCAGCGCGCCGGTCGCCATGGCGGCCTGCAGCGGTGCGACGGCCAGGCCATGTCCGAAGGCGATGGTCATGGTGTTGAGTTCGCCCCAGCGCTGCGGAACAATGGGTTCTGCGCTTTCGGGCAGCTCGGTCCGCAAGCGGTCAAGCTGGCCGGCGCGGCGCAGGAAGTTGCGGTGATGGTCCACACCAAGCTGCAGCGCCATCTTGGCGGTGCCGATGTTCGAGGAATACACAAACACCTCCGGCACGGTCATGATCGTGCGCTTGGCATGGAAATCGTTGATGGTGTGGCGGCCATAGCGCAAGGCGTTGCGGGCATCAAAGGTGGAGTTGACGTTGATCTTGCCTGAGTCGAGAGCCATGGCCACTGTCAGCGCCTTGAAGGTCGAGCCCATCTCGAACACACCGACATTGATGCGGTTGATGTTGTTGGGATCAAGCGCTTCGACCTGGTTGGCAGGGTCGAAATCGGGCAGCGACACGGTGGCGACGACCTCTCCCGTGTTGACATCGATGATCGAGCCTGCCGCCGCCTTGGCCTTGAACTTCGCCATGGCCGTGACAAGCTCATCACGCAGCGCATGCTGCAC
>JANMIB010000255.1:0-3948 GCA_031375605.1 Allobosea sp.
CAGCGGCCTCGCCAAGTCATCAAAGGCTGCCGACAAGTTCATCGGCATCCACTTCTTCTCGCCGGTCGAAAAGATGCTGCTGGTCGAGATCATCATGGGCAAGAAGACCGGCGACGCGGCGCTGGCCATGGCCATCGACTATGTCCGCGCCATCAAGAAGACCCCGATTGTCGTGAACGATGCGCGCGGCTTCTTCGCCAACCGCTGCGTGCTCGGCTACATTGCCGAGGGCTACGAGATGCTGCTGGAAGGCGTGCCGCCCGCCATGATCGAGGCTGCTGGCAAGCAGGCCGGCATGCCGGTCGGCCCGCTCTCGCTCAATGACGAGATCGCGCTCGATCTTGGTCTCAAGATCATGAAGGCAACCGAGGTCCAGCTCGGGCCAAAGTCCATCGACCAGCGCCAGAAGGCGATGCTGATCGAGATGGTCGAGAAGCTGGGCCGCACGGGCCGTAAAGCCAAGAAAGGCTTTTATGACTATCCCGAAGCTGGCCCCAAGCGCCTCTGGCCAGACCTGCACACACTCCAGCCCAAGCACCTGAAGCCTGAACAGGTCGACATGCAGACCCTCAAGAACCGCCTGCTCGCCATCCAGGCTCTGGAAGCGGCGCGCACGGTCGAGGAAGGCGTCGTGACCGACCCGCGCGAGGCGGATGTCGGCTCGATCCTGGGTTTCGGCTTCGCACCCTACACAGGCGGCACGCTGAGCTACATTGAAGGCATGGGCCATGCCCGCTTCGTCGAGATGTGCACAAAGTTCGCCAAGGCTTACGGGCCGCGCTTCAAGCCCAACAAGCATCTGGTCGAGATGGCGAAATCTGGTGGCAGCTACTACGCGGTCGCGAAGAAGGCGGCGTGACGCTTTCGCGATGAACCTCTGGCTTCGTCTGATCTGGCTTGTCGCCAGCGCCCGTTTCCGCGGCGCGCTGGCGGCTCCGTTTGAGGTATCGCGTGTGCCGTTCCGTGTGTGGTTCGGCGACCTCGACACCTCCTTGCACATGAACAACGGACGCTACTGGACCTTGATGGACCTTGGCCGCACGGACATCCTGCTGAGGATGGGACTGTGGCGGGCGGTACTGCGCAACCGCTGGACGCCGATCATCACTGCCGGCAAGATCAGGTTCAGGCGGGAACTCCGTTTTTTCACGCCCTTCACACTCGAAACCCGCGTGTTGTGCTGGGCCGATACGTGGATCGTCATCGAGCATCGCCTTGTCTCGAAAGGATCACGCGGGCAGGACGTGACAAATGCCGTGGCACTGGTCCGGGTCGGGCTTTACGACCGCAGGGCCAGAAGCTTCGTGCCGACGCAGGCGATGATGGACGAGATGGGAGCAGGTTACCAGAGCCCCCCGCCATCTGCAGAGGTGCAAGCCTTCCTCCATGCGGAAGACGCCATGAAGCGGGCGGGTTGAGCCCTGCCCCTACTCCGCTGCCCTTCGGGTCATGCGCCACTGTGACAAAAGCGAGCGGAGCGCTGCCGGTTTGAGAGGCTTGTTGAGCATCTGCATGCCTGCCGCATCGGCCCGCGCGCGGACATCCGGCGAGCGATCTGCGGTCAGGAGCGTTGCCGGAATGCTGGCCCCGCAGGCATCGCGAAGTTGGCCGACAGCCATGATGCCGTCACCATCATCCAGATGATAGTCGGCGATGATCGCATCAAGCTGGGTGACGCGGGCACCGAGTTTGATGATGGCTTCATGTGCACTGTGAGCGGTCATCACGGTGCAACCCCAGCCTTCGAGCACAAGACGCATGCCTTGCTGGATCGTGGGCTCATTGTCGATCGCCACCACGAACATTCCCTGAAGCGGGGCATAGGCAGTGGCCGCACGCTCGAGCGGCATCACCTGCGCAGGCAAGGCCGCCGCGCGAGGGGCCAGAATCTCGAAGGTGGAGCCACGCCCTGATGAGGATCGCAGGATGAGCCTGTGGCCAAGCGTGCGGGCGATGCGCTCCACGATGGACAGGCCCAGACCAAGGCCGCGCGCCACCTTTGCGCCCTGTGCGAGCCGCTCGAACTCGCGGAACACCAGCTTCTGCTTGGCTGCAGGGATGCCGAGGCCTGTGTCGATCACCTGAATGGCCAGGTTTGGCCCACGGCGGCGGCAGCCGACCAGAATCTTGCCCGATGGCGTGTACTTCACGGCATTCGACACCAGGTTCTGCAGGATGCGCCGGAGCAGTCGCCGGTCCGACCGGATCGTCGCCTTGGTCGCAAAGAACCTGAGCGTGAGCTGCTTTTCACGCGCCATCGGCTCGAAGTCGTGCTGCATCTGTTTGAGCAGTTCGTCGAGCCTGAACGTGGTCAGCTCCGGTTTCATTGCGCCTGCATCGAGCCGCGAGATTTCCAGCAGCGCGGTCAGGATTTCCTCAACGGCATCGAGCGAGGCCTCGACATTCTCGGCAAGCTCGGGTTGCCCCGATTGCCTGTCGCGCTCTGTCAGAGAGTGGGCGTAAAGGCGCGCCGCATTCAGCGGTTGCAGCACGTCATGGCTGGCGGCTGCCAGAAAGCGTGTCTTGGAAAGGTTGGCATTTTCGGCCTCGAGCTTGGCTGACTGGAGCGCCGTGTTGACGCGGGTGATTTCCTCCGTGCGCTCGCGCACGCGGTCTTCAAGCGCCTCCTCGACCGCGACAGCTTCCGAGACATCCGTGTAGGTGACGACAAAACCGCCATCAGGCAAAGGGTTGGAGCGGACCTCGATCACCCTTTCGGAGGGATACAGTCTGAGCCTGACAGGTTCGCGGTCGTTGATGAAACTCTCCAGTCTGGCGGATACGAGATCATCGACCGGGCCCTCGCCATACGAGCCGCGTTCGGCATTGAAGCGCACGATGTCATCAAGCCCGGTGCCGACGCGCAGCATCGCCGGCGGCAGGTCGTAGAGCTGGATGAACGCCTCGTTCCAGCACAGCACGCGCAGATCCTTGTCGACCACGGTAATGCCCTGGCCCGCGTGATCGAGCGCGTGCTGCAGCAGGTCGCGGTTGTATTGCAGTGCTGCAGAGGCATCATCGAGCAGCTTGAAGGCGGTTTCGCTGGACAGGTTGCGCCGCTTGAGCAGCACCGACAGCACAAGTCGGGACGAGGCCGCGCCGATGGCGGAGGCCAGAAGATGCTCGCCAAAGCGGATGGCATGGATGTCGGCCTCATCCGGCCCTGTGCGCAGCGTGACGTTGTTTTGCCGGAACCCTGCAAAGGCTGCCCGCGTGCGATCTGCACCAAGATAGCGGGCGATGGTGCCCTGCAGCTCGTCCATGGTGACCGATGAGCGCCAGAGGCGCAGGTTCTGGGCCATGCCGGGGCCTGCTGTGCTGACAAAGCTGGCTGCCTGCAGCCGTTCAATGGCGTTGGCGGGCCGCATCAGTGACACGACCACGAAGGCGAGTGAGTTGAGAAACAGGCTCCAGACAACGCCATGCGTCAGTTGTGGCATGTCCGTGCCGAACAGGGCTGTGGGCCTGAGGGCCTCGATCCCGAATGGCCCTGACTGGATCAGCGGCATCCAGTGCGTGTCCCCGCCCAGCACGTTGGGCAGCAGCAAGGTGTAGATCCAGGCCAGCAGGCCGACCAGAAGACCCGCCGAAGCCCCAGGTGCCGTGCCGCGCCGCCACACCAGCCCAGCGAGGAAGACAGGCCCGATCTGCGCGGTTGCCGCAAAGGACAAAAGCCCGATCGTCGCGAGCGCCGCATCCCCTGCGGCACGATAATAGACATAGCCCATCAGCACGATCATGACGATGGCGATGCGGCGGATCGTGACCACGAGCGAACCCAGATCACCCCCTCCTGTCTCAAGCGAGGGCACGCTGCCTTGCGAATGCTGCCATGTGTGGATGAGGCTGCGACCGCGCACGATCAACGGCATCACCAGATGGTTCGAAATCATGATGGCCAGGGCCACGCTGGCCACGATGACCATGGCCGTGGCCGCACTCAGGCCC
>JANMIB010000260.1:0-5446 GCA_031375605.1 Allobosea sp.
AAGCAATCAAGACCTGGTGCGCGGCAAAACTGGATTGCTTCGCTGCGCTCGCAATGACGCTATCTATTGACAGAAAACCGTTTCGCCATCGGCTTCAACAATTGCGGCATCAGATAGATCGGGAATTGCGCCAGCGCAAAAAACAGAAAAGTGGTTTCGGGCGTCGCGGCGCCAAGTGCCGCGATCATCGCGCCCATGTTGCGCTGCGCAGTGCCATATCCCAATAGGAAAACGTCTGCTGGTTTCATCACGAAGCGCAACGCCACCCAGGCAAAGACAAAGCCCGCCAGCACCACGCCAAAGGCAATGCCCAGGAACAGGAAGACCTTCTCGGGACGCGTCATGAAGGCGTTGGTGACGCCGTCCATCGCGGCAATCGCGAACAGGAAATACATCACCACGCCAAAGCCATCGAGCGCGACCTTGTGGGCCACGATGCGCCGGTAGCCAATGATCTTGCGGGCCAGCAGCGCCAGGATGATGGAGCCGCCGATCAGCCCGAGCAGCCTGAGCATGAGCAATTGGGTGTCGATCGGCGCGGGCCCGCCAAGCAGGAATTCGGCAATCGGTGGCCCCAGAAAAGGGGCCGCCGTGGTGGTGATGATGGTCGCCGCGATCAGCACCGTTGGTTCGATATTCAGCATCATCGCCACCGCCGGCCCGGACATAATCGGTGGCGATGCAGCCACCACGACCAGCCCAAGCACCAGCCCCGGATCAAGCGAGGCCTTCGGGAAGACACTGAAGATCGCCAGCATCATCAGGATCGGCGCAAGGGTGAGCCAGACCACCGCGATGATCACGGCCCTGGGGCGCACGAGTGCAGCCTTGAGTGCCGAAAGATCGGCCCGCGCGAACGTCATGGCAACAAACAGAAAGATCGTGATCGGCAGGAGCGGGCGCGCTGCTGCGGCAAACTGGGGCAAGGCCAGCCCCATGAAGATCGACAACGCAAAGCCTTGCGTTCCATAGCGGCCAATCAGGGCAAGGGGTTTCAAGATGACATCCACATCAGGGCCGTAGCACACTGGTGAAGGCAGGCAACCGCCCCCGGTGCATGCAAGGCTGCATCATGATGCAGCACCAATCATCCCGAATTTCGCATAATCTGCGGCATAGCAGGCTTAATTTGCAGTTTCCTGTGATGGAATCTCGCAGATAACGCCGTAAGATGACAATAAGACGGGGGTTTCGCATGAAGGCTGACTGCATTGTTCTGGGCGCGGGCATCGTCGGCGTGGCGACATCGCTGCACCTGCAAAAAGCCGGGCGTCAGACCATTCTGATGGATCGCCGCGGTGTGTCCGAGGAAACATCCTTTGGCAACGCCGGTCTCATCCAGCGCGAGGGCGTGTACCCTTATGGTTTTCCGCATGATTTCGGCGCGCTCATTCGCTATGCCATGAACAACACCATCGATGCACACTATCATTACAGCGCGATCCCGAAGCTCGCGCCCTTCCTGTTCTCGTACTGGATGCACTCGCGCAAGGAAAAGCACGAGGCCATCGCGCGCAAGTACGCCACGCTGATCGAACATTGCGTCACCGAGCACGACAAGCTCGCGGGCGAGGCCGGGGCGGAGCATCTCCTGCGCCGCAAGGGCTGGATGAAGGTGTTCCGGACAGCCAAAGAACGCGACACGCGCTGGGCCGAAGCGGACGGGTGGCATGCGGAATTTGGCCTCAACCACAAGAAACTCACCGCCGCCGATGTGCGCGAGGCTGAGCCGCACCTCACGCATGATCTGATCGGCGGCCTGCACTGGACAGACCCGGTGTCGGTGTCTGACCCGCACGGGCTTGGCGTGGCCTATCTTGAGCGCTTTCAGGCGCTGGGCGGCGTTTTCCTCAAGGGCGACGCATCCACGCTGAACCAGGCCAAAGACGGCTCATGGACCGCGATCGGCTTTGGTGGCGAGGTCATCACGGCGCGCGATGCCGTGCTGTGCCTGGGGCCTTGGGCGGATGTGGTGACGAAGACGCTCGGCTACCGCTTCCCGCTCGCGGTCAAGCGCGGTTATCACATGCACTACAAGCCGCTTGGCAATGCGGTGCTCAACCACCCGGTCCTGGACCACGAGCGCGGCTATTTCCTGGCTCCGATGCTCAAAGGCGTGCGGCTCACGACCGGCGCGGAATTCGCCAACCGCGACGCGCCTCCCACGCCGGTGCAGCTGGCCCGCGCCGAACCCATCGCCAGAGAGTTCTTCCCTCTGGGCGAGCGGCTCGATGCCGAACCCTGGATGGGCAACCGGCCCTGCACGCCCGACATGATGCCGATCATCGGCCCGGCCCATCGCCACAAGAACCTGACCTTCGCCTTCGGCCACGCCCACCACGGCCTCACCCTCGCCGCCGTCACTGGCCGCATGGTGGCCGAGATGGTGACAGGCAACGAGGTGTTCGTGAACCCGCAACCGTTCAGGCCGGGGCGGTTTTGAAAGGCAAACCGGAACGCTGTCAGCCAAACGGCGCAGGTGCATAAAGCGCCTCGCCCCGCCCGAAAGACCAGTCCATCGACGTGTTTTCGCCAAGCGAGATCATCACGTCATCGGGCTTCATTCCTCCGTTGCGGGCTGCGTCAGCCACGACGGCGCGATAGAACGCCTGCTTCTGCGCATCTGTTCGCCCTGCTCTGAGAATGACTGTCACGATGAGCGCCTCCTGCGTCCGTTCGACGGACGGGTAATGCTGGTCAATCAGCAGATCCTGGGCATTGTGCCGGCTGATGATCTGGAAGCGATCCGCCAACGGCACATTCATGTGCGCCACGAGGGCATCGTGCACCGCGTCGGCCACTCCCCGAAGTCGCTTTGCCGGCAGCGAGGCGGGCGCATCGATCCTGACCAACGGCATCAGCCCAGCCTCTCGGTGTGGCGGACCGTTGGTATGGTGTGGAGCGACCTGCGCAGCCACTGGCCAACCGCGGTGAAGGCCGTGCGCTGCGCCTTGAGGCGTTCCTGCCTTGCCACCATCCGGTAATGGTCGAAGTCGATGCCGCCATCGGACGTGGTTCGGGTTGGCAAAGACTGAAGGATGGACAAATCACGCATGAAACACATGGCTCACTCCTGTGGTTGATGACGGGAATGGTTGTATTGCAATTTCAGAACTGCATAATTGATCATATTCAAGGTTAAGAACATACTGACAGTCATGAATACAACGTCATCATCGGAAGAGATCGCCATTTTTGTCCGCGTCGCGGAGACGGGCAGCTTCGCAGCAGCTGCGGGCGAATTGGCGTTGACACCCTCCGGCGTCTCGAAGGCAGTCACGCGGCTGGAAGACAGGCTCGGCGTCAGGCTGATGCAACGCACGACGAGGCGTCTGGTGCTCACCGCCGAAGGAGAAACCCTGCTGGCCCGAGGCCGTGAAATTCTCGCTGCCATCGAAGCTGCCGAGGCAGAGGTCACGATCGCGCGCGGAAAGCCGCGAGGTCTGCTCAAGGTTAACACCGGCACTGCCTACGCAAAGCACCGGCTTGCCCCATTGCTGCCCGCTTTTCAGATGCGTTATCCCGATATCTCATTTGATCTTTCGATTGCCGATCGCCGTATCGATGTCATAGGGGAACAGATCGATGTCGCCATCCGCACCGGTGGCTCGGGCGATTCCAGCCTGATCACCCGCCGGATCGGAGAGATGCGCCGCATCATTTGTGCCAGCCCGGCTTATCTTGCCCGGCATGGTGCGCCACTGGCTCCGTCTGATCTGGCAAAGCACAACTGCCTGCTGATCTCCGGGTTCGCGCGTCTTGCCGCCTGGCCGATGCGGATTGATGGCCGTGTCGTCAACCTTAATGTCAAAGGCACAGTGGTCTGCGACAGCGCTGAGCTTTTACTCGACATGGCCCTTGCTGGCCTTGGCATTGCCCGGTTTGGCGACTTTCTGGCCGAAGATGCGCTGGCCAGAGGACTTCTCGTGCCGCTCCTGGTCGAACATCACGTGGTTGAAGTTGCACCGATTTCAGCGCTCATGCCTCCGGGGCGGCAACACCTGCCAAGGGTCCGGGTGTTTGTCGATTTTCTGGCGATGAACGGTGGACATGGACACCTCCCGCATTCGTGATCAATTCCCGTGCATCGCACGTTGAATTGTCACAGCCGCGCCCTAAACCCATCTGGTGAAACAGTTGTTTCAGCTATTGGAGAATTCAAGATGATTGATCTTTCACGCCGTGAGGCTTTCATGACCGCCGCCGCAGCCGCCACCGTCGTCGCCACGGGCACTGCGATGCCAGTGATGGCACAGGCACCTGCGCCAGCCACACCCGCACAGGCACCGGGCTTCTACCGTTACAAGGTCGGCGACATGACCGTGACAGCGATCCAGGACGGGTTCTTCCGCCGCCCCCTCGAAGGCTTCATCCGCAACGCCGAGCTTCCAGCGGTTCAGGCTGCCATGGCCAGCGCCTTTCTGCCGACCGATGCCGTGACGATCTCGTTCACCACCCTGGTGGTGCAGAACGGCACACAGGTCACGCTGCTTGACACAGGCAATGGCGATTCAGGCGCGCCGACATCCGGCCTCTGGATGCGCAATTTCCGCGCTGCGGGTTTCACGCCCGAGCAGGTCACGCGCGTCGTGTTCAGCCACTTCCATGGCGACCACATCAACGGCCTGCGCCTCAAGGACGGCACGTTGACCTTCCCGAATGCCGAAATCCAGGTGCCTGCACCGGAATGGGCCTTCTGGATGGATGATGCGCGCATGGGCGCAGCGCCTGAAGCCATGCGCGGCGGTTTTGCCAATGTTCGCCGCGTGTTCGCGCCGATTGCCGCCAACGTGAAGCAGTATCAGCCCGGTGCAGAAGTTGCGCCCGGTGTCACGTCAGTGGCAGCCTTCGGTCACACGCCAGGGCATACTGTGTTCATGATCTCGTCTGGCACCGGCAAGCTGATGTTCATGGCCGACCTGTCCAACCACCCTGCCCTGTTCGTCAAGAATCCGGACTGGTCGGCCGTCTTTGACATGGATCCCGATGTCGCCCGCACCACGCGCCGCCGCCTGCTGGATATGGTGGTTGCCGAGAAGACCCAGGTGCATTTCTACCATGCGCCCTTCCCCGCCACCGGCTTCATTGCCAAGGCAGGCAACGGCTTTGATTTCGTGCCGGTCAACTGGTCATCGGCTGTTTGATGTCAGCACCAGCGAAAGCTGGACGCGCCTGATCATAGTCATGCTATAAACATTGCGCCGGGGCCTTGAGGCTCCGGCGTTTTCGTTTTGGTGAGCCGCACGACATGAACACCGCAGCGAAGCCTCAGCCTGTTTCGGGTGCCCGTTCCATGGTTGGCAGCATCGAGAAGATCGCTTTCGTGGCTGGCGAAACAGACGATGCCAGCAAGGCATTGCGCCGGTTATCCCAGCGCTATGGCAATGCCTCGCCAGAAGACGCCGATGTCATCGTGGCGCTCGGCGGCGATGGCCTGATGCTGCAG
>JANMIB010000265.1:0-9703 GCA_031375605.1 Allobosea sp.
ATAATGAATCCACGGCGCGCACCTTTGCTGCCGTGGCTGCCATTGCTGAATCTGTCGATGCGACCGGCTTGGGTGACAATTTCGACTACTTCATTCTTTCAGACACCACAAATCCTGACATCTGGGTGGCTGAAGAGCGGGCCTTTCTGGCGCTGCGCGAGCACATGGGGCCGAATACACGGCTCTATTATCGTCACAGGCCGAAGAACCATCACCGCAAGGCTGGCAATATAGCTGACTTCGTGACGCGCTGGGGCGGGCACTACGAGCAGATGGTTGTGCTCGATGCCGACAGCCTGATGACAGGTTACTGCATCGTGCGGCTCGCTGCAGCGATGGAGGCTGATCCTGACGCAGGCATCATCCAGTCGCTGCCGCTGATCATCAACCGCAACACGCTGTTTGCGCGCCTGCAGCAATTCGCGGCACGGGTCTATGGTCCGGTGATCGCCACGGGTCTCGCACAATGGGCCGGGCGCGATTGCAACTATTGGGGCCACAACGCCATCATCCGCACGGCAGCGTTCGCCGCGCACTGCGGGCTGCCGGATCTCAGGGGCAAGCCTCCTTTCGGCGGGCATATCCTGAGCCACGATTTCGTCGAGGCGGCCTTGATCCGCCGGGCCGGATGGGCGGTCTACATGCTGCCCGATCTGCATGGCTCTTATGAGGAAAGCCCGCCATCGCTGATCGATCTTTCGGCGCGGGACCGACGCTGGTGCCAAGGCAACCTGCAGCACAGCCGGGTGATGTTTGCCAGCGGACTGAAGTGGCCGACACGGCAGCACTTTGCCACCGGCATCATGGCCTACATGGCCTCCCCGTTCTGGCTCATGCAGCTGGTGGTTGGTATCGCGCTCGTGCTGCAGGTCAAGTATGCGAGGCCAGAGTATTTCACCAACGAGTTCACGCTGGTGCCGATCTGGCCACGGTTCGACCCGGAACGCTCGCTGGCCCTATTCGGGCTGACGATGGCGATCCTGCTGGCACCCAAGCTGTTCGGCTGGCTGTTGACCCTGCTCAACGGCACGGAACGGCGCGCCTGTGGCGGAGGCATCCGGCTCACGGTGTCCGCCATCCTCGAAATCATCATGTCCGCGCTCCTCGCGCCGATCATGATGGTGATCCAGTCAGGCTCGGTGTTCCAGATCATTGCCGGCCGGGACACGGGCTGGAACCCGCAACGGCGCGATGATGGCTCGATCCCGTTTCAGGACATCGTGCGTCGTCACCGGATGCACACGGCGCTCGGCGTGTTCACCGGCATCGTCGCGTTCCTGATCGCGACGTAGCTCTTTGCCTGGATGTCGCCGACGATCATCGGGCTTTTGCTCGCCATCCCGCTTTCCTGGGCCAGCGGCCAGCTGGCCATCGGCCTCTGGCTCAAGCGGCGAAAGCTTTTGCTGACTCCTGAAGAGGGCTCACCTCCCGCCATCGCAACCCGCGCAAATGACCTACAGCAGGATTTTGCGAAACTCGGCTTTGACGATGCGGACGGCCTCCTGGCGCTGCACCAGCATCCGGACCTCTTCAATGCGCATCATGACATGCTGCCTCAAGCTCCGAACCGCGCACGCGGCCAGATCGAAGCCGAGCGCGCGGTGGCACAAGCCAAACTGGTTGACGCAAAAACAATCGACGAAGCGATGGCATGGCTCAAACCCAAGGAGCGCATGGTCGTGCAGCACGACAGGGCATTGCTGTTTCTGCTCAAGCAACTCGATGGCCCGAGCCGGGCAGCGGGTCTTGCTGGCGAGTAAGGATTGCTCAGAACACCATCGACGCTGCCGTCACCACACCTGCGGCGAGCGAGGCTGCGCCCAGAAACAGCGCCGAGGCGACCTCGCCGTTGGCGATGCGCTGGGACAGGTTGTTGAGCAGGAGGCGCACCAGCCAGTAGACGAAGATCTGGATGATGATGGCCACGATGCCATAGACCAGCAGGTCGATTACCGTCTTGGAATTGATGATCGCGCTCGACAGCGGCAGCGCAAACCCTGTGAGGCTGAGGCCAAGCGACGAGGCGGCGGCTACGTTGTTCTGCCGGATCAGCTCGAACTCGTTATGGGTTGTCGAAATCGTGTAAAGAAAAAGATAGAGCGCCGTGAGGGCCACAGCCGCGCCGAAAAACAGCAGGAAATCGGGCAGTCCCTGGATGGATGTGTAGAGCATGCGGATCTCCCTTGATCATGGTTCAGTGCATTGCACGCTCGCAAGACCGGCATCTGCTTTGCGCGTGATGCCTTGTCCCGGTGGCGCGTGATGTCATGCCGTGCGCGGCGATCATGCCTGCTCAAAGCAGAGCGCGACACCAAACGCCTTCACCGCCACTTGACCACCATACTGTGCGTGAGCGATGCCCTGTTCGTCCAGCTTCATCACCAGATCAGCAAGGCGCGGAACCGGAACGGTGAAACCAGCGAGCGACGGGACCGGGCCTTCATGTCCCATGCTGGTGCGCGCATGATGCGGCGTGACCACGTTGATAGCGCCGCGAGGCAACCCGAACATGAGGCCATGATCTGCCACGACAGGCTGCCTGACACCTGCGAACGCCTCGAAAAATCCAGCATGGTCGCAGGGCACGTCGGTTACCAGCGTCACACCCGTCACGCCCTGCGCGCCGTTCGGATGACTCTGGAAGGCCGGGTTCCAGAAATTCTGCGGCTCATGCTGCTGGCAGACGAAGAAGCCCTGGCCCGGAGCGCCCGGATTGGTTGCGAAAGCCAGCGAGAAGGCCACACGCACCGCCGCGCCATCAGGGCGCACGGCCTGCCGCTCGAAGAAGAACGGCTCGAATGTGCCGATGCCTGATGCGTGGAATGAGGCATTGTCCGCTGTTGCATCGGAGCTTTCCAGCACCAGCATGGAGAAGCCTTCGCCTTTTGCCAGCGCATCACGCACGAAAGCGCCAAACGAAAAGCGATACGGCGCATGCTCGGGAATCAACCCGGCTTCACCCACCGTGAT
The DNA here is from genome assembly GCA_031375605.1 of Allobosea sp. Classification (GTDB taxonomy): domain Bacteria; phylum Pseudomonadota; class Alphaproteobacteria; order Rhizobiales; family Beijerinckiaceae; genus Allobosea. Next base: position 2,971 of record JANMIB010000265.1, read on the forward strand.
GATCTCAAGGAACGTGCCAGGAAACTGGACAATGCGGTTGTGGGTGCCCCACGGATGGCGATTGCGTGCGCCGACCTTGAACCCGAGCTGCTCATAAAATGAACCAGCCGCATCAAGGTCATGCACGCCGAGAACGAGATGATCGAGGCCACGGGCCAGCATCACACCAGCCGCGACTGTGTCTTGGCTGCGTCGATGAAGCTGGCAAACAGCGGATGCGGCTCGAAGGGGCGTGATTTCAGCTCGGGGTGATATTGCACGCCGATGAACCACGGGTGGTCCGCGTACTCGACCGTCTCGGGCAGAAGGCCATCGGGAGACAGCCCGGCAAAGCGCATGCCCTTGGCTTCCAGCATCTGACGATAGGCCATGTTGACCTCGTAGCGGTGGCGGTGGCGTTCCGAGATCGTGGTCGCGCCATAGATTTCGGCGATGCGCGACCCCGGCTCCAGCGTAGAGGCATAGGCTCCAAGCCGCATCGTCCCGCCCAGGTTGCCACCGGCAGCGCGGGTTTCAAGCTCATTGCCCTTGAGCCATTCGGTCATCAGGCCAACGACGGGCTCTGTGGTCGGGCCAAACTCGGATGAATTGGCCGCAGCAATCCCGCCAAGCGAACGCACGGCCTCGATCACGGCCATCTGCATGCCAAAACAGATGCCGAAATAAGGCACCTTGCGTTCACGCGCGAACCGGGCTGCACGGATCTTGCCTTCCGCGCCACGGATGCCGAAGCCGCCTGGAACCAGAATGCCGTGGACATGCTCCAGGAACGGTGACGGGTCTTCCTTCTCGAACACCTCGCTCTCGATCCAGTCGAGATTGACCTTGACCCGGTTCGCAATGCCGCCATGGGTCAGCGCCTCGATCAGCGATTTGTAGGCATCCTTCATGCCGGTGTATTTGCCGACAACGGCAATCGTCACCTCGCCTTCCGGCGCGTGGATGCGTTCGGAAATCTGCTGCCAGCCCGAGATGTCAGGTGCTTTCGCGCCGTCATCCATGCCGAAGGCGGCCAGAACCTCGGTGTCCATGCCCTCGGCATGGTAAGCTAGCGGCACGTCATAGATCGAGCCGAGATCTCGCGCTTCGATCACCGCTGTCGGGCGCACATTGCAGAAAAGCGCCAGTTTCCGGCGCTCCTCGACGGGAATGGCGCGGTCCGTGCGGCACAGGAGAATGTCAGGCTGTATGCCAATCGAGCGCAACTCGGCCACCGAGTGCTGCGTGGGCTTGGTCTTGAGTTCGCCGGCGCTGGGAATGTAGGGCAGAAGCGTCAGGTGAATGAAGATCACCGTGCCGCGCTTCTGCTCCTGGCCGACCTGGCGGATCGCTTCGAGGAATGGCAGGCTTTCAATGTCGCCGACCGTGCCGCCAACTTCGACCAGCACGAAATCGTAGCCATCATTGCCGGCCAGCACGAAATCCTTGATCGCGTTGGTGACATGCGGGATGACCTGGATGGTGGCACCGAGATAGTCGCCCCGCCGCTCCTTGGTGAGGATGTCCATGTAGATGCGGCCGGTGGTGATGTTGTCGTTCCGCTGGGCCGCGCGCCCGGTGAAGCGCTCGTAATGGCCCAGATCAAGATCGGTCTCCGCGCCGTCATCGGTCACGAACACCTCTCCATGCTGGTAAGGGCTCATCGTGCCGGGATCGACATTGAGATAGGGGTCGAGCTTGCGCAGGCGAACCTTGTAGCCGCGCGATTGCAGCAGCGCGCCAAGAGCAGCGGAGGCGATCCCTTTTCCGAGTGAGGAGACCACGCCGCCGGTGATGAAGATGTACCGGGTCATGGGTAGTCGCCTTTAAACCTGTTCGTGCGATTCGGGGAGCGCCGCTTTTGGTGCGCACCGTGCGTGCCCGGCTTGTCCACAAAAGATAAGGGCCGGAAGAACGGATGTCCTGCCGGCCCATGTTCGATGTGATGAGACAAGATCATTGCACCGGGGCAGCAGGCCTTGGTGGCTGGGAGCCGCTCTGGTCCTGAAGCTGGCGCAACTGGTCAAGAACATTGCTGCCGGGCGCAGGGGCCGACGGGCCGCCGGGAACGGCGGGCTGGGCTGGCGCGGCGCCATCAAGGATGGAGCGGGGCGCACGGCTCTGCGACGCCATGACTGACAGGACAAGGCTGGTGGCAAAGAACACAGCAGCCAGAATGGCCGTGGTCCTTGTCAGGGCATTGGCCTGGCCACGGCCTGTCATGAAACCGGACACGCCGCCACCGCCGCCGCCAAGACCCATGCCCCCCTCGGAGCGCTGGAGCAAAACGACGATCACAAGGGCGACCACGACGATCAGATGAATGACGATAAGGACTGTCTGCATGATTTCACGGATATGGGAGGCGGGGTGGCGAACTGCCAGCCCTCATGTGTTGGCGCGGCAATAACATGCGCGCTCCGCCAAGCCAAGGCGCACAACGCATCTGGCACAAGACGTGATGTGCTTGCAGCCATGCGCATTTTCTGGTGGTGAGATGTTCTGCATGTCCCTGCCATCTGGCATCGACCCCCGCCGTGGAAATCTGGAGAAACTGGAATGAGCGTTGCCAACGGGCGGCTTTTGCTTGCGACACCCGGACCCACAAACATTCCGGACCGTGTGCTGCAGGCCATGATGCGGCCTGCCGAGGAGTTGCACACACCCGCCATCGTGGACCTGACCTTCACCTTGCTGAGTGATCTGCAACGGCTGTTCCTGACCAGTGGCCAGACTTACCTTTATGCCTGCAACGGGCACGGCGCATGGGAAGCTGCGCTGACCAACGTGCTGTCGCGCGGAGACAAGGTGCTCGTGCTGGCCAGCGGGCGCTTTGCAAGCGGTTGGGGCGAGATGGCAGCTTTCATGGGCGCGGATGTCGAGGTCATGCAAGGCTCATGGCGTGCTGCCGTTGATCCGGCGGCTGTCGAAGAGCGGCTGAGGCGCGACACCACGCACCAGATCAAGGCCATCCTGATGGTGCAGATCGACACGGCATCAGGTGTCGTCAACGATGTGGCCGCTGTCAGGAAGTCCATCGATGCTGCGGGTCATCCCGCGCTCTACATGATCGACGGCGTGGCCTCGCTGGCCTGCATGCCGTTTGAAATGGACCTGTGGGGTGTCGATGTCGCCATGTCGGCTTCGCAGAAGGGCCTAATGTGCTCGCCCGGATTGGGGTTCGTGGCGGCCAATGACAAGGCGCACGCGGCGCATGACCGCGCCAACATGAAGACCGCCTACTGGGACTGGACCGCGCGCAGAAGCCCGCTGCATTACATGAAGCATTGCGGCACCCCGCCCGAACATCTGATGTTCGGCATGCGTGCCGCCATGGACATGATCTTCGAGGAAGGGCTCGAAGCTGTCTGGCATCGCCATGAGCTTCTCGCCTGCGCAACGCAGGCCGCCGTAACAAAATGGTCCGAGGGACAGGTTCTGTCTTTCAATGTGCTTCAACCATCCGAGCGCGCGGCATCCGTGACACCGGTCCTGACAAGCTCCGCCGAAGCGATCGGAACCTTCACACGCACCATGTGCGGCGTGACGCTTGGCCTCGGCATCGGTGATCTGTCTGGCAAGGCGTTCCGCATCGCGCACATGGGCCACACCAACGCTCCCATGGTCCTTGGGGCGCTGTCGGCAGTGGAAATGGCGCTTCAGGCGCTGGACATTCCCCATGGCAGCGGCGGCACGGCAGCGGCGATTGCGCATTTGAGCATGGCAGTTGCAGGTGCGGACGGCGTGCGAGGATCAACATAAAATTCGCGTACCAGCCGCTAATCAGATTGAAACTGTGTGTGTTTGCGGCACCCTCACCCGGCTGCCTTCACGATCCCCAGAAAATCCGCTGCCTGAAGGCTGGCCCCGCCGACGAGAGCGCCGTTGACGTCTGGCAGGGCCATGAGTTCGGCGGCATTGGACGGTTTGACCGAGCCGCCGTAGAGGATGCGCACCTTGGCGGCTTCCGCCTTGCCGATCAGCTTGGCAAGTTCGGTGCGGATGTCGGCATGGATCTCGGTGACATCGGCCAGTGTCGGGACCTTGCCGGTGCCGATGGCCCAGACGGGTTCATAGGCGACCACGATGCTGTCGCCTCGCAAGCCCTGCCCCGCTCCGCCACCTGGCAGGGAGCCACGAAGCTGCTTGCGCACGACAGTGACAGCCTTGCCGGCTTCGCGTTCCGCCAGCGTCTCGCCAATGCTGATGATCGGCGTAAGGAATGTGGCTAGCGCGGCCTCGGCCTTGGCCTTCACATCCATGTTTGTCTCGCCATAAAGCGTGCGGCGTTCCGAATGGCCCACGATCACATGGGCCGCTCCCGCATCCGCCAGCATTGCAGCCGACACATCCCCGGTGAACGCGCCTGATTGTTTCGCATGGCAATCTTGCCCGCCCGTGGAAATGCCCGTGCCGATCAGCGCGGCTGTCATGGCAAAGAGCAGTGTTGCAGGCGGGCAGACCAGCACATCGACCTTGCCGCGTGTGTCTGCATCATAACCGCGCCCGATCTCAACACCGATGCTGAGAGCGGTTTTCAGGCCGTTCATCTTCCAGTTGCCGGCAACGAGGGGCTTTGGCTTCATGCTCATGGCGGGTTCTTTCACGGTGCGTTGCCGTGATCGTTAGCAACCACACGCTTTGACTGCAATTGCCTGATTGCGGTGCGGCATGTGCCTGCCTATAAGTCCGAAACACGAGCTGGAGCCTGTTTGCCGCCATGATGATGCAGGGAATTCGCAATGCGGGCCAGACATGGCTCGGCAAGCTCCTGGTTGCCTTCCTGTTTTCGCTGCTCATCGGGTCGTTCGCGATCTGGGGCATCGGCGATATTTTCCGTGGCGGCGGGCGCAACACGGTTGCGACAGTCGGCAAGACCGAGATCGAGCTTGAGCGCGTCCGCTCAGCATACCAGACCGAAATCCAGCGACTTTCGCGGCGCTTCCGGCAGAATATCACGCCAGATCAGGCGCGCATGTTCGGCATCGATCAGCAGGTGTTGTCACGCCTGGTGACGGAGGCCGCTCTCGACAATGACGCCGCCTCTCGCGGGCTCACCATTGGTGACGCCGTGGTGGCGCAGTCGATTCTCGATGATCCCAATTTCAAAAACTCATCAGGCCAGTTCGACCGCGGCATGTTCAACGAGGTGTTGCGCCAGTCCGGTCTCAACGAGACGCTGTATGTGCGCGAGCAGCGCGCCGCCATCCTGCGGGGCCAGGTCGCCGAAGCCGTGTCCGGACTCAGCAGCGCGCCCCTCGCCGTGCAGGAAGCGGCGCATCGCTACCGCAACGAGCAGCGGGTGATCAGCTTCATCGAGCTGCCCACGTCTGCTGCAGGCACCATCAGTGATGCAGCAGACGATGTGCTGCAGAAGTTCTACGAGGAACGGAAAGCCTCATTCCGTGCACCCGAATATCGCACGGCGCAGGTTCTGGTTCTGACACCGCAGACCCTTGCCGATCCCGGCGCCGTGTCAGAAACCGATGCGCAGGCCCATTATGAGCGGATCAAGACACGGTTTGGAACCCCAGAGCGCCGCACCGTGCAGCAGATCGTGTTTCCGGCCTCCGCCGATGCGGCGACGGCATTGGCGCGTGTAAAATCCGGCACCAGCTTCGATGACGTCGCGCGGGAACGGAATGTACCGGATGCAGACCTGACGCTTGGCACCTTTGCCCGCACGGACATGCTGGATCAGGCGACAGCGGCGGCAGCTTTCGCGCTGCCTCTCAACACGGTGAGCGAGCCGGTGGCAGGGGCCTTCGGGTTCGCGCTGCTTCGGATCACGGCCATCGAGGCGGAGGCCATACGTCCGTTCGCACAGGTTGCTGCCGAGGTCCGCTCGGACCTGGCGACCAGCACCGCGTCGCGCAATCTCAGCGACATTCACGACAAAGTGGAAGATCAGCGCGCCGGTGCCAAGCCGCTGGTCGAGATTGCCAAGGATATGAAGCTTACTGTGGCGACTGTTGGCCCCATCGACCGCATGCGCCAGCTCGCTGCTGCGGGCCAGCAACCGCCAGCCATCGCATCGCTGGAGCAGGTTGTGGATGCCATGTTCCGCGCTGATGTGGGCACTGACAACGAGCCGGTCCGCACGCGCGACAATGGCTATGTCTGGTATGATGTCTTGACCATCGAGCCAGCCCGTGACCGGACTTTTGAGGAGGTGAAGGCGCAGGTGCTGTTGCAATGGCGGCAGGACGAGACGACGACGCGCCTGCAAGCCAAGGCGCGCGAACTGACCGACAGGCTCGGCAAGGGCGAGACGTTGGAGGCCGTGGCGGCAAGCGTTGGTGCCGAGAGCAGGACATCGCCTGCCCTGACGCGCGCCAGCAGCCTGCCAGAGTTCCCGGCCAATGTCCTGACCGTCGCGTTCGGGACTGCTGTGAATTCTGCAGCTTCCGCTGATCTGGGCACCGTGCGTGGCCGCATGGTGTTCAAGGTCATGTCGGCCTCGGTGCCGCCCTTCCTGCGCACCACGCAGGAGGCTGATGGTGTTGCGACCCAGCTCGGTGTCGCGCTTGGCGATGATCTGCTGTCGCAATATGTCAGCGCGCTGCAGGCAAGGCTTGGCGTCAGGATCAACCAGCAGGTGCTCCGCAATGCCACCGGCGGTGGAGACAGTTGATCCGTGCGGCTTGACGGGACCGATTTCGACACGTTTGCCGCCCGGTATGCCGAAGGTCGCGGGCAGATCGTTCGCGATGTGCTGGTATCGGACTGCGAAACGCCGGTTGCAGCCTTCCTG
>JANMIB010000271.1:0-3339 GCA_031375605.1 Allobosea sp.
GCGGGCAGCCGTACCCATCCGCGCCGGAACCTCCAACCTGGTCGTGGCCTCGCTCGGATTTGGCGGCGTGGCGCGCAATGTTGCCGAGAATCTGGTGCGGCTTGGTGGCACTGTCAGCCTGGTGTCCTGCGTCGGGGATGATGTGTCTGGCCGGGCGATCGTGGCGCATCTGTCGAGCCTTGGCGTCGACACCGGCGCTGTCAGGATGATCGAGGGCGCATCGACTGCTGAATACACGGCCTTCCTCCAGCCTGACGGAACGCTCTTTGCGGGCGGCGCCGACATGGCCATTCTGGACCAGATTTATGGCGAGATGGCCGATCGTGCGCTTGGAGGGCTTGCTGGCACTACGTGGGTGTTTGCCGACTGCAATGCCTCTTCCGAAGCGCTTCGTGATCTGATCAGGCAATGCGCACATGCTGCGTTGCCACTCGCCATCGATGCCATTTCGGTGGCCAAGGCGCGGCGCTTGCCTGCTGATCTTGGCGGTGTGACTTGCCTGTTTCTCAACCGCGACGAAGCCGCCGCCGTCCTGGGGCTTGAAGCTGGCGACCCTGCGCAGATGGCCTTGGCGCTGGCCGGGCGCGGCAGCGGCGCGGTGGTGCTGAGCCTTGGCGAAGGCGGCGCGCTGGTCTGCGAGGCCGGGCACATCAGCCATGTGCCTGCCGAACCCGCCAAGGTCATTGACGTCACCGGCGCGGGCGATGCGATGATTGCCGGCACGCTGTTCGGGCTTGCCAATGGCGTGGGCTTGCCCGATGCCGTGCGGCTCGGCACGCACATCGCGGCGCGCACTGTTGCATCGGCGCTGAGTGTCGATGACCGGCTCTCGCCACACATCGCGCAAGGTTTCATCGCGGCCATGCCGCAGCTGCAGAAAGCACGCACGCCATGACACACGCTCTCTGCGACCTGACACCAGAGGTTCAGGCAGCGCTGTCCAGTGGGCAGCCGGTCGTGGCGCTGGAATCGACCATCATCACCCATGGCATGCCCTGGCCGCACAATGTCAAGACAGCCCGCAGGGTCGAGGCTGTTGTGCGCGGGCGCGGCGCCGTTCCCGCCACCATCGCGGTGCTGAAGGGGCGGATCAAGATCGGGCTGACGTCCGACGAGATGGATTGGCTGGGCCAGGCCAGCGGTGTTCTCAAGCTCTCCCGCGCTGATCTTGCCCACGCGATCACCACGGGCCAGCCGGGTTCCACGACGGTCGCAGCCACCATGATCTGTGCTGCCCTTGTCGGCATCAAGGTCTTCGCCACGGGCGGCATCGGCGGGGTGCATCGGGGCGCGGAAACCAGTTTCGACATCTCCGCCGATCTTCCCGAACTGGCGCAGACAGCCGTGACGGTGGTGTGCGCCGGGGCCAAGGCGATCCTGGACCTGCCCAAGACGCTCGAGATGCTGGAGACGCTTGGCGTGCCGGTGATCGGCTATGGCTGCGATGAATTGCCAGCGTTCTGGAGCCGTTCGAGCGGGCTGAAGGTGCCGATCAGGCTGGATACGCCCGCCGCGATTGCCGCCATGATGGCAACGCGCACAGCGCTGGGCCTCAAGGGCGGCATGCTTGTCACCAATCCGGTTCCGGCGGCCGACGAAATTCCGGCATCCGATGTCTCAAGGTTCGTGGAGCAGGCCCTGCAGGATGCGGCGAAAGCCGGCATCCTGGCCAAGGAGGTCACGCCCTTCTTGCTGCAGCGCGTGCTGGCGCTGACAGATGGGAGCAGCCTTGCCACCAATATCGCGCTGATCTGCAACAATGCAGCGCTGGCGGCTGACATCGCGCTGGCGGTCAGCCAGCAGCAGCTATGAAGCCCTGAAGCTGCGTGGTCTTGCCGGGAAACAACTCTGTGGGAACCACCACGCGGCGCTCGACCTTGGCTCCGTGGATGCGGGCCAGCAGCAGCCGTGCCCCCATCGAGCCCATCAACAGCCGCGGCGTCACCACCGTTGTCAGCGGCTTTGGCAGCACGGCATTGATGCCAAGCCCGTTGAAGCCGACAATGCCCATGCCATCGGGAACGGCAATGCCGAACTTTTCGCAGGTCGACAGGCCGCCAAACGCCATGTGGTCGTTGAGATAGCAGATGCAATCGGGGCGCTGGTCTGTTGCGCCAAGCAGGACGATGGTTTCGTTCATCCCGGCCTCGAAGGAGGCATGCTTCTCGCTGCGCCGGACCATGACTTGCGAACCGCTCTCCGCAAAGGCGCGCTGCAGCCCTGCCAGGCGCTTTTCCGCGCGCGGATCGCGCCCTGCCTCGACACCCACAAAGGCAGGCCGACGATAGCCCAGCGCCATCAGGTGCGTGCCGATCATGGCACCCGCAGCTTCGTGGTTCACGCCAACGCAGATGTCGATCGGATCGTCCTGCTGATCCCAGATTTCGAGCGTCGGGATGTTCGAGCCGCGCAACTGCTCGCGCACGCGCTGCGAATGGTCGACGCCGCTGAGGATGACGCCAGCCGGCCGCCAGTCGATCATCCTCTCGACCCAGGCTTCCTCGCGTTGGCCGTCATAGTCGGAATTGTCGATCACCAGATCAAACCCCGCCATGTCGAAGGTGCGGCGCATGCCGTCCAGGATGTCGGCGAAAACCTCGTTGAACAGTGTCGGCAGCGAAATCCCGATCAGTGTCGAATGCGAGGCGGCCAGCGACACGGCATTGCGGTTGGGCCTGTAGCCCAGCCGCTTGGCGGCGCGCAGGATCTCGGCACGTTTGGTCGCGGACACACCCTCGACCCCGCGCATGGCACGTGACACGGTCATGATGCTGACGCCGGTGAGTTCGGCCACATCCTGAATGCGCGGTGTTGCAGCCGGGGGGGCCTTGGCAGGCGTCTGTTCGGATTCTTGCACCATGGCTGCCTCAGAACAACGCCAACGTTAGCGCTAACGTTGATTTCCATAGCAGCCGACTACCAAGCTGGCCAGCATCCCGCATACACTTGCTTTAACAAACAAAAAGACTGCCAAGAAAATGCTCCGGGAGGAGATCGTGCCTGAAATTGTGTTCGACAAGGTCGAGAAGAAATTCGGGCACGTCCAGGTGCTGCCACCGCTGGACCTGAAGCTGGCCGATGGCGAGTTCACGGTGCTGGTCGGCCCGTCCGGCTGCGGCAAGTCGACGACCTTGCGCATCCTGGCTGGTCTCGAAACGCTGACGGCTGGCGAAATCTATTTCGACGGCAAGCCGATCAGCCGCCTTGACCCCAAGGATCGCGACATCGCGATGGTCTTTCAGGACTATGCGCTCTACCCCCACATGAACATCGCCAAGAACATGTCGTTTGCGCTTCGGCTGAAACGCGTGCCGCGCGCCGAGATCGACGCCAAGGTCA
>JANMIB010000359.1:0-3246 GCA_031375605.1 Allobosea sp.
ACCGCAGACATGCGTGATCAGTCTCAAGTTGTCTGTTGTGATCTCGCAAGTTCCCTCCCCGCCACACGGGGAGGGGCAGGGTGGGGCACTTCGCTTTCTGCCCAAAATTCGTGCAGCCGCGTGTTTCCCCTCCCCTTGCAGGTGAAATTTGCAACGGCGATGATCTGTGTGGGGAAGACATATCAATCACATGCTTGACAGGCCCGACCGACACCACGAAACCACGCCAGCGGCTGCACCTTTGATGCCTGCTTTCGTGCGGGCGCAAGGTGGCGTGCGGGTTCGCTTTGCGCGAGCTGGCGCGCGCACAGTCCGGCTTGATGTGGCCGAGAGCGGCGGCTATCGCGCGCGCTTTCCCTCGACATTCAACGACAGTTGCGAAGCTGTGCTGATCAACACCGGCGGCGGCATGACGGGCGGTGACCGCTTCGTCGCGAAGATCGAGGTGGAAGACGGCGCAAGGGCCATCGTCACGACCCAGGCAGCCGAGAAAATCTACCGCAGCCAGGGGCCGGAAACGCTGGTTTCAACCCATCTCGCTATCGGCGCAGGCGCGAGCCTCCACTGGTTGCCGCAGGAGGCGATCCTGTTTGGCCATGCCAACCTGCGCCGCGACCTGGACGCTGACATCGCGCCTGACGCCACATTGATCGCGTGTGAGAGCGTCTATTTCGGGCGCTTCGCCATGGGCGAAATCCTCGAAACCGCCACCTTCCGCGACCGCTGGCGCATCCGGCGTGGCGGGCGGCTGATCTTTGCCGAAGACGTGAAGCTGGACGGGCTGGTCAATCTTGCCCTGCAGCGCCCGGCCATTGCCGCGGGCGCGCGGGCCGTGGCAACCGTGTTGATGGTGGCACCTGATGCAGCGGCACGCCTCGACATGGCGCGCGAAGCCCTTACCGGCGCTGTGTCAGAGTGCGGGGCGACAAGCCTTGACGGCATGCTGATCGCGCGCTTTCTGTCGCCCGATGCGGCTGCCTTGCGGGCAGATCTTGCCCGTTTCATGATCCATCTGACAGGTGCGCCCCTGCCGCGCAGCTGGCAGACCTAGAGCATTGCGCACAAAAGTGGGGACCGGTTTTGTGAGAACGCAATGCTACAGATTTTGATGATCCAAGGAACACGACAATGATGCTGAGCCCCCGCGAAAAGGACAAACTGCTGGTCTCGATGGCCGCCATGGTGGCGCGGCGCAGGCTGGATCGGGGCGTCAAGCTCAACTATCCCGAGGCGGTGGCGCTGATCACTGATTTCGTCATCGAAGGCGCACGCGATGGCCGCACCGTCGCTGACCTGATGCAGGCTGGCGCGCATGTGCTGAAGGCCGATCAGGTGATGGACGGCATCGCCGAGATGATCCACGACGTTCAGGTCGAGGCGACGTTTCCGGACGGCACCAAGCTTGTGACTGTCCACGAGCCGATCCGTGCTGCGACGCATACGCTGGAGCCGGGCAAAGTCACCACGCTGCCGGGCGATCTGGTGCTCAATGCTGGCCGCAAGACGGTGAACCTCACTGTTGCGAACACCGGCGACAGGCCGATCCAGGTCGGCAGCCATTATCATTTCTTCGAGACAAATGACGCACTGCAGTTCGACCGCACCAGAGCGCGCGGGCACCGCCTCGACATTGCCGCAGGCACCGCCGTGCGCTTCGAGCCGGGCCAGACGCGGGATGTGCAACTGGTCGAAATGGCCGGCAAACGCGAGATTTATGGCTTCCAGCAAAAAGTGATGGGGAAATTGTGATGAAAAATGTCAAATCCAGTGCAATCTCCGGTGTCATCCCCGGCGGGCGCAGCCCGGAAAGGGGATCCATCTCGCACACAAAAGCTGGATCCCCTTCCCGCGCCTCTGGCGCGCCGGGAATGACACAACTCGGCATAACGCGCCGGGGTGCATTTTCGTTTGCCCTTGGTCTCACCACCCTCGCCGCCGCCCCTGCCCTGGCGCACCCGCCTTCCCTGCTGTCGCCGGAAGGGCACCAGCACACAGTGGATGAGATCATCGCCTTCCGTAAGGAACTTGCGGACGCGGTGGCCATGAAAGACGTGGTGAAACTGCGGGCGCTCTATGCCGACAGCTTCACCCACACGCACACCTCCTCCAAGGTCGACGGCAAGGACGCGCGCATCGTGGCCCTGCTGGCAGGCGAACCCACCATCGAGATCGACACGCCGCAGAGCCTGAAGATCGACATTCTGGCCGGTGGCTGGGTCGCCATCGCGACTGGCATCACCCCAATCAAGGCCATGTCGGACGGCAAAATCTATCTGGTACATTGGACCGCGACCCATGTGCGCAGCGAAACGGGCTGGCAGCTGGCTGCAAGCCACGCCACACGTGGCCGCGAACTGATTTCGTGAGAGCGACCACGTCCCGTCATTCCGGGGCCGCGAAGCGGAGCCCGGAACCCATCAGCGGGATGCCAAATGGGTTCCGGGCTCGGCTGACGCCGCCCCGGAATGACGATGACGGTGCCCTCCCCCACACCACCTGACCACTCTTGCCAAACCTGAGGCCCGCCATGCCCGCCAGAATCGCCCGCAATGCCTATGCCGCCATGTTCGGGCCGACCACCGGCGACAAGGTGCGTCTGGCCGACACCGACCTGTATATCGAGGTCGAGCGCGATTTCACAACCTATGGCGAGGAGGTGAAGTTCGGCGGTGGCAAGGTCATCCGCGATGGCATGGGCCAGGGCCAGATGACAAATGCCCAGGGCGCGGCTGACACCGTCATCACCAATGCGCTGATCCTCGACCATTGGGGCATCGTGAAAGCCGATATCGGCATCAAAAATGGCCGCATCAGCGGCATCGGCAAGGCCGGCAACCCGGATATTCAGCCCGATGTCACCATCATCATCGGGCCGGGCACGGATGTGATCGCGGGTGAAGGGAAGATCATCACGGCGGGAGGCTTTGACAGCCACATCCACTTCATCTGCCCGCAGCAGATCGAGGATGCGCTGATGAGCGGGCTGACCACCATGCTGGGCGGTGGCACTGGCCCTTCGGCTGGCACCAGCGCCACCACCTGCACGCCCGGACCATGGCATCTGGCGATGATGATCAAGGCGGCAGATGCGTTTCCGATGAACCTCGCTTTTGCCGGCAAGGGCAACGCCGCGCTGCCGCATGCGCTCGATGAAATGATCGAGGCCGGGGCCTGCGCGCTGAAGCTCCACGAGGATTGGGGCACCACGCCTGCGACCATCGACAATTGTCTCTCAGTCGCTGACCG
>JANMIB010000360.1:0-16908 GCA_031375605.1 Allobosea sp.
TGCCGAAGCATGCGGTTGCTGCCATCGAACTTGGCACAGCGCTGACAGGACCATTTCGGAAGGGCAATGGTGGTCCGGGCGGTTGGCTGTTCATGTCTGAACCGGAACTGCACCTTGGCCGTGATGTCTTGGTCCCGGATCTTGCCGCTTGGCGTCGCGAACGCATGCCGATCGTGACCGATGACGCGTTCATCACGCTTGCGCCGGACTGGGTCTGCGAAATCCTGTCGCCGTCCACCGAAGTGCTCGACCGGAATGCCAAGCGGCGCATCTACGGCGAGGCTGGCGTTGCCTATCTCTGGTTGCTCGATCCTCGCAGCTTGACGCTCGAAGCCTTTCAGCTCGTTGCAGGCAAGTGGCTTCTGGTTGGCAGTGCTGGTGGTGAGGAGCCGGTGAGTTTTCCTCCATTCGACGCCATTTCCTTCCCGCTTTCCGATCTGTTCCCGTTCGAAGCCCCTCCGGGCGTCATCCCCACCGCCGAAGGTTGATCTGATGCCCATCAACATCCTCATGCCCGCGCTGTCGCCCACCATGGAAAAGGGCAACCTTGCCAAGTGGCTGAAAAAGGAAGGCGACAAGATCAAGTCCGGCGACATCATCGCCGAGATTGAGACTGACAAGGCCACCATGGAGGTCGAAGCGGTCGATGAAGGGATCCTCGCCAAGATCATGGTGCCGGACGGCACGCAGGATGTGCCGGTAAACCAGATCATCGCGATGATTGCTGCCGAGGGCGAGGATGTTGCATCTGTTGGCGCGTCGAAGGCCCCACCCGTACCCTCCCCGCAAGGCGGGGAGGGAGGTGGCGGCAGCGCGCCCGCACAGGTAGCAGCATCGCAAGCGGGATCGGTGGTTTCCGCACCGATGCCGGGCGTTCCCTCCCCACCTCGTGGGGAGGGCCAGGGTGGGGCAGGCGCTACCCGCCTGTTCGCATCCCCGCTCGCCAAGCGCATGGCCAAGGAGTTCGGCATTGATCTCTCTGCCGTGATTGGCTCCGGCCCGCAAGGCCGCGTGGTCGAGCGTGATGTGAAGGCAGCACAATCAGGCGGCACGGCGAAGGCGTCGACGATTTCGGCTGCGATCTTGCCAGCTTCGGCAGCGCCAGTTGCGCCCAAGCCCGCAATGGCCACCGGCCCATCGGATGAGGCGACCAAGAAACTGTTTGCACCGGGTTCTTACGAGGAAATCCCGCATGACGGCATGCGCAAGACCATTGCGCGCCGCCTGACGGAATCCAAACAGACAGTGCCGCACTTCTACCTCACGGTGGATTGCAACCTCGATGCGTTGCTCTCCCTGCGCGAGCAGATCAATGCCGGCGCGCCTGTCGTCGATGGCAAGCCAGCCTACAAGCTCTCGGTCAATGACATGGTGATCAAGGCCTGGGCCATGGCCCTGCGCGCCGTGCCGGATGCAAACGCGAGCTGGACCGACAATTCCATGCTCAAGCACAAGCATGCGGATGTCGGCGTTGCGGTGTCGATCCCCGGCGGGTTGATCACGCCGATCATCCGCGATGCCTGCCACAAGACGCTGTCGACCATCTCCAACGAGATGAAGGATCTGGCCGCTCGCGCCAAGAACCGCAAGCTCAAGCCCGATGAATATCAGGGCGGCACCACCGCCGTGAGCAATCTCGGCATGTTCGGTGTCAAAGATTTCTGTGCCGTGATCAACCCGCCGCATGCCACGATCCTCGCGGTCGGCGCAGGGGAAAAGCGCCCCGTGGTCAAGGCCGACGGCACGCTTGGCATCGCCACCGTGATGAGTGTGACACTGTCCACCGATCACCGTGCGGTTGACGGCGCGCTGGGAGCGGAGGCGATTGCCGCGTTCAAGAAGTATATCGAGAACCCGATGGGGATGCTGGTTTAGGATCATGGCGATGGTGCGAAGCCATGAGTTTATGAACGGTCTATGGGAAAGATATTTAAAGGGCGGGACTATAGTATCGGAGTATTCGACGTTTCTTGCTGAAGACGCAGAACGTTCGTGGATTGCAGACGCAGACATAGCGGTACTGCTTGTTTGCCAGGCTGCAATTGAAACCCACCTGCGGTATGAACTTCAAGCACCCCGCAACAAAACCTTTGCCTACCTTGTAGAGACTTATGGTTTCACGCCTGAACTGAAGCTCAAAACTGACAAATTGAGAAAGTCGAGAAATCGGTGGGTCCATGTTTCTGACCCAAGTGACGACGAAATGCTGCAAAATGATCCTCAGAAGCATCGGGCAGAACTCGCGATAGATGCCACCGAGGCGTTGGAAACTATGGTGTGTGCTCTCTGCGAGAACCAATTCGTATGATCACCTTCCTCATCCTTCTCGGCCTCTCTGTCTTCATTCTGCGCTCGCAGTTGCTTCGCGTGGCCATTCGCCAGATGGGGGGAGAGGTGAAGGTCGAGCAGCTGCATGCCTCGCCTGTGCTTGGCGCTGCGAGTGGCTGGGCCAGTCTCACGGGGGCGATCCTTCTGGTGCTTTTGTCGGTTGCGGTGCACGGCTACCTGAGCGGCTTTGCCTTCGCTGTTCTTGGCATCATCGGCGGGGTCGCGCTCTCGTCGCTTGTCCTGCCTGCCATTGGCTCCACCTTCATGATGGGTCATCTTGGCGGCAATGGTGACAAGAGCATCGCGGAATTCAACCGGCGTTACGGTGCGCACATCGCCTTTCTGGTCGCAGCGCTGGCTGTGCTGGGCTGGCTGCTCGTGCTGAGGATGCTCTGATGGCTGACGACAGCTCTGTCACCTCGATGCGCAACACCTTGTCGGTCTTGTCGATCGTGTCGCTGATGATTGCCGTTCTGTCTCTCGTGTCATCGTTTTTCCAGAGCTGGAACTACGCCCGGAACATCGAGGAGGTGCAGCGAAACGTGCTGCGTGCCGAGAGCCTGCGGACCTGCCGCGATGTCATCGATGTGTTTTTCCAGTTTCGGCTCAAGGCTGACGAGGCGAATGTCAGCCGCTTGCCGTCGGTGGAGCTGAAGCCGCTGGTTTACAAGTTTGGTGCGCTCGCAACCCATCTGGCCAATTTCCGCGAGAAAGCTGTGCGGGAGCGCTACACCCAGCTCAACTGGGAAATGCTGGCCGTTGCCGAAAAGGCTTCAACAGAATCGCTGGCGGAATACCAGGCCCATTTCGCGCGGCTTGATGCGGCCTTTGCGACCTTGAACGATGATTGCGCCAAGGCGGCGCAGCGCCAATTGCTCTTACGATTTCACAAGGATTTGCCCATGTCCGCTTACGACGTTCTCATCATCGGCTCCGGCCCCGGCGGCTATGTCACCGCCATCCGCGCCGCGCAGCTTGGGCTCAAAACCGCGATCATCGAGCGCGAGCATCTGGGCGGCATCTGCCTCAACTGGGGCTGCATCCCGACCAAGGCGCTGCTTCGATCCTCCGAAATCCTGCATTTTGCGCAGCACGCCAAGAACTATGGCCTGGTGCTGAACGGCACCATGACGCCGGATGTGAAGGCCGTGGTGGCGCGCTCGCGCGGGATTTCGGCGAGGCTCAATGCCGGTGTCGGCTTCCTGATGAAGAAGAACAAGATCGACGTGATCTGGGGCGAGGCGAAACTCCAAAATCCGCCTCGCGGGGGTGGGCCCGGCACCGTCATCGTCGGCAAGGCGAGCAAGCCACCTGTGCAGCCCGCGCACCCTGCGCCGAAGGGTACGCTGGGCGAGGGCACCTACACCGCCAAGCACATCATCATTGCCACAGGTGCGCGGCCGCGCGCGCTGCCGGGCATCGAGCCGGACGGCAAGCTGATCTGGACCTATTTCGAGGCGATGGTGCCCGCTGAAATGCCCAAGACCATGCTGGTGATGGGCTCTGGTGCTATCGGCATGGAGTTCGCCTCGTTCTACAAGGGCATGGGCTGCGATGTGACCGTTATCGAGGTGATGCCGCAAATCCTGCCGGTGGAGGACGCTGAAATCTCCGCCTTCGCGCGCAAGACCTTTGACAAGCAGGGCCTCAAGATCATGACCAGCGCCAAGGTCACCAAGGTGGTGAAGGGCGCAAACAGCGTCACCGCCACGGTCGAGGCTGACGGCAAATCCACCGAAATCACGGCGGAGCGGATGATTTCCGCCGTCGGTGTCGTCGGCAACATCGAGAATCTGGGCCTCGAAGCTCTTGGCATCAAGACGGATCGCGGCTGCGTTGTCACGGATGGCTACAGCCGCACCAATGTGCCGGGCGTTTATGCCATCGGCGATGTCGCCGGCCCGCCGATGCTGGCGCACAAGGCCGAGCACGAGGGCGTGGTCTGCATCGAGCATATCGCGGGCCTGCACGTGCACCCGATGGACAAGAACCTGATCCCCGGCTGCACCTATTGCCACCCCCAGATCGCCAGCGTCGGCCTCACCGAAGCCAAGGCAAAGGACGCAGGCTATGCGCTGAAAGTCGGCCGCTTTTCCTTCGCCGCCAACGGCAAGGCGATTGCGCTGGGCGAAGACAACGGGCTGGTCAAAACCATCTTCGACGCCAAGACCGGCAAGCTGCTCGGCGCGCACATGATCGGCGCGGAAGTCACCGAACTGATCCAGGGCTATGTTGTCGCCATGGGCATGGAGACCACCGAAGAAGAGCTGATGCACACGATCTTCCCCCATCCAACGCTGAGCGAGATGATGAAGGAGAGTGTGTTGGATGCGTATGGGCGAGCGCTGAATGCTTGAAGCACGTCCACGATCCTCATCCTGAGCTCGTCGAAGGATGAACACCAGTTATCAGCTTCTGAAACTCCTCCTTCGACGAGCTCAAGATGAGGACCGTAGGGTGTGCCAAAAACTGGATGGCTTCGCTTGCCTCGTAATAACGGCCGACAGGATGACCAGACATGGACCCCAAGCTCCCCTTCGTGCTCCTGGCTTTGCTCGGCGGCGCAGCTTTGCCGATGCAGATCGGCATCAATGGCTCGCTGCGTCAGATCATCGGCTCGGCCATGCAGGCGGCCACGATCTCGTTTTCCGTTGGGGCGCTGGCAGGGCTGATCGCCAGCATCGCCATGCGTGAGGGCACGCCGTCGCTGGAGAAGTTGGGGCAGGTTGCGCCGTGGATGTGGATCGGCGGGTTCTTCGGCGTGTTCTATGTCTGGACGACGATTGTCACCGGCCCGAAGCTGGGGGCGCTTCTGGCGGTGTCATTGGTGATCGCCGGGCAACTCACGGTTTCGCTGGCGCTCGACCATTTCGGCGCGCTCGGCTTCCCGCAGAGCAGCATCTCGCCGCTCAAGCTGTTTGGGCTGGGGTGCGTGATCATCGGCGTGCTTGTGATCGGCTATGCCAAGCAGGGATGATGGCATCCCTGCATCACCAAGCCGCTTTGCATCACGAGAGACAAATCCCTATATCCGCCCCAACACAAGGCGAACCTGACATGGCTGTTGTTCTTGACCTTCTGAGAGCCGATCCGCGCAAAGCCGAACCCTTGCGGCATCCCGAAAAGCAGAAGCGTGTCGAAAATCCCGTGCTGAAAAAGCCGGACTGGATCCGCGTCAAGGCACCCGGCTCACCGAAATGGGCGGAGACCAACCGTATCGTCAAGGAAAACGGGCTCGTCACCGTGTGTGAAGAGGCTGGCTGCCCGAACATTGGCGAGTGCTGGGAGAAGAAGCACGCCACCTTCATGATCCTCGGCGATACCTGCACGCGCGCCTGCGCCTTCTGCAACGTCAAGACCGGCGTGCCAGGCGCGGTCGATGCGGACGAGCCGCAGCACATTGCCGAGGCCGTGGCCAAGCTTGGGTTGGAGCACGTGGTGATTACGTCGGTTGACCGCGATGACCTCAGCGATGGCGGGGCGCAGCACTTTGCCGATGTGATCAATGCCATCCGCAAACTGTCGCCAAAAACGACAATAGAAGTACTGACACCCGATTTCCTGCGCAAGGACGGCGCATTGGAGATCGTCGTGAAGGCACGTCCGGATGTGTTCAACCACAACCTCGAAACAGTGGCATCGAACTATCTCACTGTTCGCCCCGGTGCGCGCTATTTTCACTCCATGCGCCTGCTCCAGCGCGTCAAGGAACTGGACCCGAGCATCTTCACCAAGTCCGGCATCATGGTCGGCCTCGGCGAGGAGCGGAATGAGGTTTTGCAACTGATGGACGATTTGCGCTCGGCGCAGGTCGATTTCATCACCATCGGGCAATATCTCGCGCCAAGTCGCAAGCATCACGCCGTGATCCGTTTTGTCACGCCTGACGAGTTCAAGGGCTTCGAGACGATGGCCTATGTGAAAGGCTTCCTGATGGTGTCGTCGACGCCGCTGACCCGCTCGTCGCACCATGCCGGCGAAGATTTCGCCAAGCTCAAGGCGGCGCGTGCAGCCCAAACGGCGGCTCACTGAGGCTGACATGATCGCGCGCCGCATCATGGTGATTGGCTGCTCGGGTTCCGGCAAATCCACGTTCGCACGTGCGCTTGCCGACCAGCTCGCGCTCCCGCTCATCCATCTTGATGCCGAATACTGGTTGCCCGGCTGGGCACAGCCGCCGCGCGATGTCTGGCGCGCAAAAATGATGGAACTTGTGTCCCGCGAGGCATGGGTGCTGGACGGAAATTATGTCAACTCTCTGGATCTCAGCATGCCGCGTGCGGATGTCGTGGTGTTCCTTGATCTGCCGCGGCATGTCTGCTTGCGGGGCATCTTATTGCGGCCGTTGCGCTACTGGGGCCAGCAACGGCCTGACATGGCTCCCGGCTGCATCGAGCGCTTTGATGGGTCGTTCGTGAGATATGTCTGGGAATTTCGTACCAGACAGCGGCCACGCATCATGCGTGCGCTCTCGACATTTGCCAAAAATGCCAAACTGGTCCATCTGCGCACCCGGCGAGAGGTGAGGGCGTTTCTTGCCGATCCCGCCTTTCTGTCGTTTCCGAAAGCTGCCTGACCCGATGCCAACCTTCCGCACCACACGCCATGTGGCCCACCCGCCCGGCCGGATGTTTGATCTGGTGGCTGATGTCGAGCGCTATCCGGAATTCCTGCCGTTCTGCAAGAGCCTCGTGGTCAAGCGCCGCACCGTGGACGAGGAGGGCATCGAGACTGTCGTTGCGGCCATGAGCGTTGGTTACAAGGCGATCAACGAGAATTTCACCAGCCGGGTCAAGCTTGACCGCAAGCGCATGCGGATTGTCGCGGAGTATGTCGACGGCCCTTTTTCGTATCTCGACAACCGCTGGACCTTCACACCTGACACGAAGCGCGGGCCTGATGGTGCGGCGGTCGAGTTCTACATCACGTATGAGTTCAAGAGCCGGATGCTTCAGATCGTGGCGGGTGCTGTGTTCGACAGGATTTTCCGGATTTTCTCCGAGGCGTTCGAGGCCCGTGCTGACGCGGTACACGGCGTTCCGACACTGGTGCAGGCGCCGTCAACCGGGCTTTGAGCCGGACAGCATCTCCAGAACCAGCTGGAGTGCATCGCAGACGGCGGCAGCGCGAATGTCATCACGCGGCAGCGCGCCGTAAAGCCGCTTCAGATGACGTGTCTCGCGGCCGGCCTGCGCGCAGCCGAAATGCACCAGCCCGACCGGCTTTTCTGTGCTGCCGCCACCTGGACCTGCAACCCCTGTGATCGAGACGGCGATGGCGGCCCGCGAATGGGCCAGGGCACCCCGCGCCATGGCCTCTGCGACCTGCTGGCTGACAGCCCCATGGGCACTGATCAGCGCGGCATGAACGCCCAGCATTTCGCTCTTGGCCTCGTTCGAATAGGTGACGAAGCCACGTTCCATCACATCCGACGACCCGGCGATGGCGGTGAGCGCGGCTGACACAAGCCCGCCTGTGCAGCTTTCCGCAGTCGCCAGCATGATCTGTTGCTGACGGCAGGCGGCCAGCACCTCATCAGCAAGCCTTGAGATGTCACCTTGCATCTGACGATCCTTTTTTCGGCTCCGGCAAACGCACCGTCACGGTGGCAAGAGCTGCAAGTCCTTCTGAACGACCGGTAAAGCCCAGTCCTTCAGATGTGGTGGCCTTGAGGCCGATCTGATCGGGCCTGATGGCAGCGATCTGGGCAATCCTGGCCAGCATGGCCGCGCGATAAGGACCGATCCTGGGCTTTTCGCAGACGATACTGATGTCGAGATGATCGACGATGCCACCATGCGCCTTCAGGCGCGCACAGGCAAAGGCCAGAAACTGGTCTGACGAAGCTCCACGCCATTGCGGATCGCTGGGCGGAAAGTGAACGCCGATGTCACCGTCGCCAATCACGCCGAAGATGGCATCGCACAGCGCGTGCAAGGCAACATCACCATCAGAGTGCGCGATGACGCCCTGATCGTGCGGAATGTTCACGCCGCACAGCCAGATGTGATCACCCTCGCCGAAGGCATGAACATCATAACCGGTCGCGACACGGGTGAGCATCATGGGGGCTGTCGCCATCCGCGTTTCGGCCATGACAAAATCCTCAATGGTGGTGAGCTTGATGTTGGCGTGGTCGCCGGTAAATGTGGCCAGCATCAGTCCCGCCCGTTCAACCAGCCCGCCATCGTCAGAGGCGTCGTGATGGCCAGCTTTTGCCGCGGCAAGATGAGCCGCGCGGATCAGACCGAACCTGAACGCCTGCGGGGTCTGCACTGCGCGCAAGCTGCTGCGATCAAGCGTCCCGGTCACATGGCCTGCCTCATTCACCTGTTTGACCGTATCAGTCACGGCCAGCACGGGAACTGCCGCGCCATGTTGGATGGCAGCGGCTATGGCCTGCATGATCATATTCTGGCTGACGAAAGGTCGGGCAGCATCATGGATCAGGACAATGTCACTGGCGCTGGTCACCGTGCCCAGAGCTTCCAGGCCGTTGCTCACGGTCTGCATGCGCGTCGCACCACCATAGGCGGGCTTGGCAAGACGGTTCAGTGATGATGGCTCTATGCCACCAAGTGCGTGCTGGTAGAGCTGGAGATCATCATGATGGATCACGATCTGCACAAGGTCGACCAGATCAGTCCGCAGGAAGGCCAGCAATGTCTGGGTCAGCACAGAAAAATTGCCGAGTTGGCGGTATTGCTTCGGAATATCGCCGCCAGCGCGCACGCCGCGTCCGGCAGCCACGATGAGGGCAACCACGCGTGGCTCGTCTGCTGTCGATGGATGCTGCTGCGTCATATCCTGTCTTGTAGCTGGCGTGCATCACATCCGTCACCCCCTGCACGTCACATCCGGATTTGCACGGACCACAAAAAACCTTTGCCGCACTGCACAAGAATGCTTAAATGACAGGCATAATGAAACCTGTTCAAAAAATAGGCGTTTCCTGGCCAGCCGCTTTTCCCGATATGGGAAGTGGCCCTCGTGTGGCGCTTGCTCCCATGTCTGGGATCACGGACGCCGGTCTGAGGCGCATCGCCATGGGATTTGGCGCAAGCTATGTCGTTTCCGAAATGGTGGCCTCCGACGAATTCGTGCGCGGTCATGAAGAAACCCGACTGAGGGCAGAGGGCAGGGGCGTTGTGCCGCATATCGTCCAGCTCGCAGGCTGCGAGCCGTCCTGGCTGGCTGATGCCGCGCGGCTGGCGGAGGACACGGGCGCTGATGTCATCGACATCAACATGGGTTGCCCCGCAAAGCGTGTCACAGGGGGCTGGGCAGGTTCGGCGCTGATGCGCGATCTCGACCAGGCTGTCGCGCTGGTGGATGCGACAGTTCGCGCCACATCTTTGCCCGTCACTGTTAAGATGCGTCTTGGCTGGGATGATGCCAGCCTCAACGCCCCCGAACTCGCACGCCGGGCAGTTGATGCAGGCGCAACGCTCATCACGGTCCATGGCAGAACCCGTCAGCAGTTCTACAAGGGCAAAGCTGACTGGTCTGCCATCGCGGCCGTTCGTGCGGCCGTTCCGGGCACGCCGTTGATGGCCAATGGCGATATTGCAACGCTGTCAGATGCGCAGGCCTGCCTTGTGGCATCTGGTGCTGATGGCATCATGATCGGGCGCGCCGCCCTGGGCCGTCCGTGGTTGCCGGGATTGATGGCTGAGGCCCTGCGGAAGGGTGCGGTGCCGCCCGAGCCCGATCTTCAGATCAAGCTGGCTGCAACCATCGAACACTATGAAAGCCTGCTTCAGGCGATGGGCGACGCCGCCGGGTTGCGCCATGCCCGCAAGCATCTCGCCGCGGCACTGGATGACGCCAGCGTGCACGGGGCCCAGCGTGCGCGCGAGCTGAAGCAGTCCGTCTGCACGTCTGCTGACACTCGCCAGGTCATCGCACTTTTGCGCGAGGCGTTTGTCTGTCACCTGTCAACGTCTGCAGCAGCCTGAGGGATCACGGGGCGCATCATGATTGCCAATATCATTTCTGTGTCCGGTGCAGGACGAATCTCGGATCAGGTCTTTGGCATATTGCCAATTCCGATCATCATCGTTGATGGCGATGGATTTGTCACGGAAGCCAACAACGCCGCCGAAGACTTCCTGCAGGCCAGTTTGCCCGTGCTCAGGCGCATGACACTCGGCGAATTGATGCCGTTCGGCTCGCCGGTCCTGTCACTGGTCGATGAAGTCCGCCGCCGCGAATCTAGCGTGTCGGAATACCGGATCGACATCAGCTCGCCACGTCTGGGCAAGGACAAGATTGTCGATGTGTTTGCGACCATCCTGCGTGAGCCTGAGCTGGCCGTCGTGCTGATGTTTCAGGAGCGAACGATTGCCGAGAAGATGGACAGGCAGCTGACACATCGCGGTGCTGCGCGCTCGATGACGGCGCTTGGTGCCATGCTGGCTCACGAGATCAAGAATCCGCTGTCCGGAATTCGCGGTGCGGCCCAGTTGCTCGAAATGTCAGTGCCGGATGAAGACCGGATCCTGACAAGGCTAATATGCGACGAGACGGACCGGATCGTGAAACTTGTCGAGCGGGTCGAGATGTTCGGCGATGAGCGGCCGGGAGACCGGACCTCGGTCAATATCCACGACGTGCTGGACCATGTCCGCCGTCTTGCAAGTTCCGGTTTTGCAAGGCGCGTGCGCATTTCCGAGGTTTATGATCCTTCACTGCCTCCAGTTTATGCAGTGAGGGATCAGCTGGTTCAGGTTTTCCTGAATCTGCTTAAAAATGCAGCAGAGGCGCTGGAGGATGACGGTCCTGAAGGCGAGATCAGCATCTCGACCGCCTTCAGACCCGGTATTCGCATGCAAGGTCCAGGGCAATCCGAGCGGATTGCCCTGCCGCTCGAGATTTGCATCCGCGACAATGGCTCTGGTGTGCCACCGGATATTCATCCGCATCTGTTCGACCCGTTCGTGACGACCAAGGCGCAGGGCAGTGGCCTCGGACTTGCACTGGTTGCGAAGATCATCGGAAATCACGGAGGCATCATCGAGTGCGAATCTGTGCCGAAGCGCACGGTCTTCCGTGTTCTGCTTCCGATTCATCGGTCTTTTGATGGCCGCCACGTGTAGATTTTAGAATATGGGACATTACCATGCCTAACGGCAGTATTCTTGTTGCTGATGACGATGCCGCCATCCGGACCGTCCTCAATCAGGCCTTGTCCCGCGCGGGCTATGAAGTGCGGGCAACAGGGCAGGCTGCAACGCTCTGGACATGGGCCGCGCAAGGGCTTGGTGACCTGATCATCACCGATGTCGTCATGCCGGACGGGAACGCATTCGACATGCTGCCGCGCATCAAGCGCGTGCGCCCGGATGTGCCGATCATCGTCATGAGTGCGCAGAACACATTCATGACCGCGATCAAGGCATCCGAGCGCGGAGCCTATGAATATCTGCCAAAACCATTCGATCTCAAGGAACTGGTTGCCATTGTCGGACGCGCTCTTTCGCGTCCACGCGGCGAGATGTCGGGCGTCCAGGGCGCCGATGCGGAGGACATTCCGCTGGTGGGCCGCTCACCCGCCATGCAGGAAATCTACCGGGCGCTGGCACGGTTGATGCCGATCGACCTCACGGTGATGATCAATGGCGAGTCAGGCACTGGCAAGGAGCTTGTTGCCCGTGCCCTGCATGATTACGGCAAGCGCCGTGCTGGCCCCTTCGTGGCCGTCAACATGGCGGCCATCCCGCGTGATCTGATCGAGTCCGAACTGTTCGGCCACGAAAAGGGGGCCTTCACCGGCGCTGTGCAACGCAGTGCAGGCCGCTTCGAGCAGGCAGAAGGCGGAACGCTGTTTCTTGATGAAATCGGTGACATGCCGATGGAAGCGCAGACCAGGTTGCTCAGGGTGTTGCAGCAAGGCGAATATACGACGGTCGGCGGACGCACACCGATCAAGACCAATGTCAGGATCATTGCCGCCACCAACAAGGATTTGCGGGTTTCAATCCAGCAGGGCCTGTTTCGCGAGGATCTGTTCTTCCGTCTGAATGTCGTGCCGATCAGGTTGCCGCCGCTCAGGGAGCGGGTCGAGGACATCCCGGATCTGGTGCGGCATTTCTTCGCGGTGGTCGAAAAGGAAGGGTTGTCCCGCAAACAGCTCGACAGCGAGGCGATGGACCTGCTCAAGCGTCATCGTTGGCCAGGCAATGTCCGTGAACTCGAAAACCTGGTGCGGCGTCTTGCGGCGCTCTATCCGCAAGAAACCATCACAGGCCCGATCATCGATGCCGAACTGGTGCCGTCAAACGTCATGCCGATGTCGGGGATGCCGGATCGACCGGAATCGATTTCCGGTGCCGTGGAACGCCAGATGGGCACCTACTTCGCAGGGTATGGCGACAACCTGCCGCCGCCGGGCCTGTATCATCGTGTCCTTCGGGAGGTCGAAGCGCCCCTGATTGCAGCGGCCCTTGCTGCAACCCGCGGCAACCAGATCCGCGCTGCGGAACTGCTGGGCCTCAATCGCAACACCTTGCGCAAGAAGATCCGCGAACTGGATATGCACATCCTGCGCTCAACACGCTGACAGCAAAAGCACGAGGGTTCATTGTGTCCTGGAGCATGCTCTGTGGGCTGGTTGGCCCTAAAACTGTCATATTTTGACAACACCGTTGCATCCTTGCATCACTCGGTGCAAGTTGAGTTCTGGTATCGGGTTGGCTGGACCACCCGTGCATCTGTGATCCAGCGGGCTTGTTCGCCTGTGCAACGCAATGGCATTTTGGTTTGTCGACAGATACTCAACCGACACTTCAGGGTCAGCCTGACCTGAACGCAGGGCACGTCGGCGCGTGGATCGGTTTTGTGCTGGTCGTACTGGCGCTGACCTCGGCCCTGCTGACATTTCTTGTTATTTCCGGCTCCACGCCCATTGAGCCGGTTCACCGCGTCGTGGTGAGCCTGTTCGTGATCAACGCCCTGATCATCCTTGCGCTGCTGTCACTGGTGCTGTGGCAGGGCTATGTCCTGTTCAGAGCAAGGCGGCGGGGGGCGGCGGCGGCGGGTCTTCACGCGCGCATCATCCTGCTGTTCGGCCTTGTTGCGGCCCTTCCGGCGATGCTTGTGGCCGTCATTGCCACCATCACGCTCGAGAAAGGTCTCGAGCCGTGGTTTTCGGACCGTATGCGCGAGGTGATTTTCAAATCCGTGGAAGTTGCCGACACCTACACCACAAGCCAGTGCACCAACCTTGCACGCGAAATCCGCCTGCTGGCAGGCGACATTTCGGGCGCACGCGAAATCTTCGAGACCGAGCGTGTGATATTCGAGAACTTCCTGACGGTGCGGGCGAGGGCACTCGGCCTGCCCATCGTCTTCATGGTGAAGCCGCCCTACGAGATCGTGTCACGGGCGCAACTGGCCGTGTTGCCAGATCCGCCGCCACTGGTGCCCGAGACCTTCGATGATGCCCGCGCCAGCGATGACCCGATCTGCACGGCGAGCAGCGAGACCCGCATCTTCAGCGCCCTGATCAGGCTGCCTGAATACCCGGATACATTTCTTCTCGTCGCCCGGCAGGTTGATGCACTGGCTGTCGAATTCCCGGCCCAGGCCAGGAACGCAGCTGTGGAGTATCTTTCGATCGATGCCAGGCGAAAGGGCGTGCAGATTGCCTTCGGTTCGATGTATGTGCTGATTTCGCTGACGGTGCTGCTCTCTGCGGTCTGGTTCGGCCTCAGTTTTGCGGACAGGCTTGTCGCTCCCATACGTCGGCTCATTCACGCGACTGATCAGGTTGCAACGGGCAACTTCTACGTTCAGGTGCCGGTCAAGCGGGCCGAAGGCGATCTGGCTCACCTTGGTGAAACCTTCAACAAGATGACCTCCGAACTCAGGCGCCAGCGCGATGGTCTGGTTGCTGCCAGTGATGTGATCGACCGCAGGCGCAGGTTCACGGAGACTGTTCTTGCGGGCGTCTCCGCTGGTGTGATCGGCCTCGACAACAACGACAATGTGACCCTGCTCAATCGCTCGGCTGAGGCTCTTCTGGGCGCAGACAGGCGCGGCATTGGCAGCTCGCTGAAGCTTCTGGCACCAGAACTTTCGGACACGATCAGCGAGGCACGCCAGATGCGCCAGCGCATGTTGAGCTCTCAGGTGGTCCTGATGCGCCAGGGGCGCGAAAGAACGCTGAATGTGCGCGTCTCGCGCGAAGGTGATGCGCCCGAACTCGGGCTGGTCGTGACGCTTGACGACATCACGGACCTTGTCGCGGCCCAAAGGACGTCTGCCTGGGCCGATGTCGCGCGCCGCATTGCCCACGAGATCAAGAATCCGCTGACACCGATCCAGCTCTCAGCCGAGCGTATCCGCCGCAAGTTCGGCAAGATCATTGTCGAGGACAAGGATATTCTGGACCAGTGCACCGACACAATCATCCGACAGGTCGAGGACATCCGGCGGATGGTCGATGAATTCGCCTCCTTCGCACGCATGCCCAAGCCGCTGCCTGTGAGCGATGACATCGCCGCGATGATCCGCGAGGTCGTTTTCATGATGCGGGTCGGCAATCCTGATCTGGTCATCGAAGCCTCCGGCGTCGATCAGCCAGCCATGTCCGTGTTCGACCGTCGCCTTGTGGCGCAGGCGCTTGGCAATGTGGTGAAGAATGCGACCGAAGCCATCCAGGCTGTCAGCGGCCCGGAACAGAAGCACGGACGCGTCGATGTTGCCCTTTCGCAAGCTGACGGTTTGTGGCGCATTGATGTGATCGACACCGGCAAGGGTTTCCCGCCTGACAACCGGCAGAGACTTCTCGAACCTTACATGACGACCCGCGATGGGGGCACCGGGCTTGGCCTTGCCATCGTCAGCAAGATTTTTGAAGACCATGGCGGGCGCATCGAACTTCTTGATAGGGATGATGGGCTGAAGGGGGCAACCGTGCGCCTCTGGCTTCCAGGCAGCCCGACAGCTGACATGAACACACCAGCGGATGTCCAGCATGGCAGCCCGCAAACTGAATCGACAGGCATCTCATGAGCTCAGCAGACATTCTGGTTGTCGACGATGAAACCGACATCCGCGAACTCGTGGCCGGTATTCTCGAGGATGAGGGTTATTCGACGCGGCGCGCCGGCTCCGCTGACGAAGCGCTGTCGACCATTCAGGCACGCAGGCCCAACCTTGTGTTCCTCGACATCTGGCTGCAGGGCAGCAGGCTTGATGGCCTGCAGGTGCTCGACCTGATCAAGGAGAGCGACCCTGATCTGCCGGTCGTGATGATCTCGGGCCATGGCAATATCGAGACCGCCGTGTCAGCCATCCGGCGAGGGGCCTACGATTTCATCGAGAAACCTTTCAAGGCTGATCGTCTCGTCCTGGTCGCCGACAGGGCGCTAGAAGCGTCGCGGTTGCGGCGCGAGGTCAAGGATCTCAAGAGCCGCACGGTGCAGGCCAGCCGGATTGTCGGCCGATCAACAGCCACCAACCAGTTGCGGTCCACCCTTGAGCGGGTTGCGCCCACCAATGCGCGCGTCATGATCACAGGCGCGCCGGGCTCCGGAAAAGAACTGGCAGCCCGCACCCTCCACGCCATGTCCACCCGGGCTGCGGGGCCATTCGTGGTGATCAATGCCGCCACCATGACGCCGGACACGATGGACGAGGAACTGTTCGGCACCGAAGCCGTCACAGGACGTTCACGCCGCGTCGGCGCGCTGGAGGAGGCGCACAGCGGCACGCTCTATCTTGATGAAGTGGCTGACATGCCGAAGGAGACGCAAGGACGTATCCTGCGCGTACTGGTCGACCAAAATTTCCAGAGGGTAGGGGGCACGACACGGGTTCATGTCGATGTGCGGATCGTGTCATCCACCTGCAAGGATATTGTGGCAGAGATCAGCGAAGGTCGGTTTCGCGATGATCTGTTTCATCGCCTGAATGTGGTGCCGATCCGCGTGCCGGCCCTGTCCGAGCGCCGCGAGGATGTGCCGGAACTGATCGGCTTTTTCATGGATCAGCTTGCTGTGACATCCGGGCTGCCCAAGCGCTCGATCGCTGACGATGCGATGGCTGTCCTGCAGTCGCATGAATGGCCGGGCAATGTCCGCGAGCTTCGCAACAATGTCGAACGGCTGATGATTCTGACCAAGGGTGATCCGCTGGCGGAAGTGACCAGCGATATGCTTCCAGCGGAGGTCGGAACCTTGGTTCCTGCAACCCCCAACGGTTCGGGAGGTGAAAAGCTGATGAGCATGCCACTGCGCGAGGCCCGTGAAATTTTCGAAAAGGAGTATCTCGTGGCTCAGATCGCGCGCTTTTCAGGGAACATCTCGCGAACTGCCGAATTTATCGGGATGGAACGCTCTGCCCTTCACCGCAAGCTCAAATCGCTTGGTGTCGAGTAAGACTGTCAGCGCCAGAAAAATCAGGAAGTTTCACTTGCGAAACCAAGTTGCATGACCAACATCTGTTCTGCGACATCCAAGACAGATGACGCATGGAATAACAGGTTGAGGCAACCGGATCAGGCCTCGGCCCAGACCAATAAGATCCCAAAAAAGGAAGACTTCAATGGCGGGCGAGCGGACACAGAATCTGCAA
>JANMIB010000373.1:0-5578 GCA_031375605.1 Allobosea sp.
GTTCTGGATCGCCATCAAGCTGGTGATCGGTGAAGAGGAAAGCCATGGGGATGTCGCGGATTCGGACAGCCTTTGGCGTGCCGTTCGCACCATCGCCATTGCCGACGCCGTGATGAGCCTTGACAATGTCATCGCCATCGCTGCCGCCTCGCGCGGACATCCCGAACTATTCATCTTCGGGCTGCTCCTGTCGATCCCGTTGATCATCTATGGATCGCAGATCATCATGGACCTTCTGACCAAGTACCCGTTTCTGATCTGGTTGGGCGCGGCCCTGCTGGGCTGGATTGCTGGCGAAATGATCGTCAGTGACGTTGCTGTCCTCAACTGGTTCAAGACCGCGATCCCGTCATGGGTCACGGTGGTGCCGGTCACGGTCAACCCGCTGGGCCTTGGCCCATCCGCACTGCCGCACTATGGAGCGGCTGCGCTCGGAGCGGCATTGGTCATCGCCGCTGGATACTATTTCAAGAGCAGGCGCGCAGCGGCCTGATCTTCAGCCGCCCGCACCTCAACCGCCTGCAACGGCCAGCGCATAGCGCTGGCCAGCCAGCGTCACCACCTTTGTTGCAAGCGCCACATCGGCGCTGCCGGCAACCTGCCAGGTTCCGTCATGCGCAGGTAGGGCCGGATGTATTTCGGCATTGATCAAGCCTATGCCAGCCCATTTGCCATGCGCTTCCTTGACCGCCCATAGCTGCGCGAAGGCCAGCTCTCGCTCCGCATCTCCCAGTTGATGCAGCCAGAGCTGTTCCGCTCGGTGCAGCGCCGCGAACGGGATCGCGCCCGAACCCGCTCGCTCGATGTCGGCACCCACGCGGCCATGGCCCATGGCCACCAGCACCAGCCCGTCACGCGTGGCATGCGAGACATGCAGCACGCGATGGTCAGGCCCAAGCGCCAGCAGCCGCCCCTTCGGATCATTGGCCAACGCAATCT
This sequence comes from Allobosea sp., assembly GCA_031375605.1. Classification (GTDB taxonomy): domain Bacteria; phylum Pseudomonadota; class Alphaproteobacteria; order Rhizobiales; family Beijerinckiaceae; genus Allobosea. The sequence continues at coordinate 940 of JANMIB010000373.1, forward strand.
CGTCAGGGAAGACACCGATTTGCGTCGCCAGCACGCTCCGCGTCGTGGCGTGTCGCAGGGCACTTCTCGCCGTCCGCGTGCGCGGAGCCTCAGCCGTCATGATCAACCAGGCGGCGGGCAGCGAATCGGCCTTCGTGAAACTGTCGAGCCAGAGCATGGGCGGATGGTGGCGCAGGGCGGCGCGCGGCGTCAACTCTCGAGACTTCCCGTTGTGAACAGAGCACGCTACCCTCATCGCCATGCCACTGCCCAACCGCGTCACGCCTTTCGGCGATCTTGAGGCCACCCCGTCACGCGGCCTTTTCTTTGGCAATCGCGGTGGTCGCTTCCATGATGCCGCGACAGGAACAGTCCGCAATCGGCCCTGGGCATCGCGGCAATGGATCATCTGCCTCAACGATTTCAAGGGCCGCCGCGAACAGCGCAAGGCTGCCGGACGCACGGTCTGGGACAGCTCGCGCTTCACGGAACTGTTCTTCTGCGACGAGGTCACGGCGCTGGCGGCAGGCCACCGCCCCTGCATGGAATGCAGGCGTGCCGATGCCATGTCCTATCGCAAAGCCGTCGTGGCAGGCGGTGCCTTCATGACGCTGCCGTCCTGCCCGGAACTTGATGCACAGCTCGATGCGGAACGACGACTGGGGCGCACCAAACGGCTGCATGCAATGCCCTTCGACGCCTTGCCGGATGGTGCCATGGTGGCCATGGATGGCAGCTCGTTCGCGGTGCGTGGCCAGCAGCTGCTCTCGTGGCACCATGGCGGTTATGCCTGCGCCCGGAGCCGCCCGTCAGGTGTGGCCCAGTGCCTCACCCCGCCGACCACACTGGCAGCGCTTGAGGGCGGCTTCAGGCCTGTCTGGCATCAAAGCGCAAATGACATTCCGCGATGAGGCTTGCGGAAAACGCAAAAAGTCCGGGTGTTGACCCGGACTTGCTGTCAAACCTGAAAATGCCCAAAACGGCACCAGATGATCACTTCTTGAAGGTAATGCCGCCAAACTTGCTGTTGAAGCGCGAAAGACGACCGCCGCGATCCATCAGCTGCTGGGTGCCGCCGGTCCAGGCCGGATGGGTCTTTGGATCGATATCGAGGTTCATCGTGTCGCCCTCCTTGCCGTAGGTCGACCGTGTCATGTAGTCGGTGCCATCGGTCATGACGACCTTGATGAAGTGATAGTCAGGGTGAATCTTGTCTTTCATCTCAGGCCTCTTGCGCGCAGAAGGCATCTTGCGCCACATCAGTGCGGCTGCAGACCCTTCATGCGACGATGTCTTGTGAAGTGGGCGGGTCATAGCCGAACCTTGAAGGAGACGCAAGTTGCGAAAGCCGCGTGTAGACAGCTCAGTGACTCTGGCTGACAAGGAGCGCGCGCCCATGTCGGCCTTGAAGGCGCTTCTGCCCTATGCGGTGGCACACAAGGGCCGGATCGCGGCCGCCCTGTTGGCGCTGCTCGCGGCCTCCCTCGCGACGCTCACCTTGCCGATGGCCTTGCGCCGCGTCATCGACACCGCGTTCGATGCCAGCAACAGGGCTGCCACAGACCAGTATTTCATGACGCTGATCGTCGTGGTCGGTGTTCTCGCCATCGCCAGTTCCGTGCGCTATTACCTTGTGATCACGCTGGGCGAGCGCATCGTCGCATCCGTGCGGCAGGATGTCTTCCGCCATCTGACCACGCTTGATGCCGCTTTCTTCGACCGCACGAAATCGGGCGAGATCGTCTCGCGCCTGTCGGCGGACACCACCAAGATCCAGTCCACATTCGGCGCGTCCGCATCCATCGCGCTGCGCAACACGCTGCTGTTCGCCGGCGCGACGGTGATGATGATCATCACCAGCCCGCGCCTGTCATTGATGGTCCTGGCGGCGATCCCGCTGATCGTGGTGCCGCTGGTGCTGTCAGGGCGCGGCGTGCGCAAGCGGGCAAGGGTCGCCACCGACAGGCTGGCGGAGGCATCCGCCTTCGCCACCGAAGCCATCGGCGCGTCCCGCACCATGCAGGCATTCGGTGCGGAAGCCGAAACCACGCGCCGCTTTGGCCTTGCTGCCGAAAATGCCTTCGAGGCCGCGCGCATGTCCACAGCGTCGCGCGCCTGGCTGTCGGGCTTCGGCATCTTCATGGTGTCGGCCAGCGTGGTCTGGGTGCTGTGGACCGGCGCGGGAGATGTCATGGCCGGAACCATGAGCGGCGGCCGCCTGTCCCAGTTCGTGCTCTATGCTGTCTTTGCGGCAAGTTCGCTCGGTCAGCTCAGCGAGGTTTACGGCGAGGTGCAGGCTGCCGCAGGCTCGGCAGGGCGCATCGGTGAGTTGCTGGCGGCGCGGCCCTCTGTGGCGCCGCCGCCCAGCCCCGCGCCACTTCCGGCAAGGATCGCGGGAGCACTCTCCTTCTCCCATGTCACGTTCCGCTATGCCGGGCGCGACGATGCTGCCCTTTCCGATTTCACCTTGCATGTGAAGCCCGGCGAGCGGGTGGCACTTGTCGGCCCTTCTGGCGCGGGCAAGAGCACCGTTCTGCAACTGGCCTTGCGGTTCTACGACCCTCAAGCCGGTGTCATCACCGTCGACAACATTTCAGCCACGGGGGCTGACCCGACCGACTGGCGGCGCGCTTTCGCACTGGTGCCGCAAGATCCCGTCGTTTTCGGCGCATCCGTGAGCGACAACATCCGCTATGGCCGCCCCGATGCCAGCGATGCCGATGTCGAGAGTGCCGCACGCATGGCCTCGGCCCATGGTTTCATCTCGGAATTGCCCGATGGCTATGCGACCGACATCGGCGAACGCGGTGTGACGCTGTCAGGCGGCCAGCGCCAGCGCCTCGCCATCGCCCGCGCCATTCTCAAGGATGCGCCGATCCTGCTGCTGGACGAGGCCACCTCCGCACTTGATTCAGAAAGCGAGCGAGATGTGCAGCTGGCGCTCGAAGGGCTGATGAAAACCCGCACCACACTGGTGGTCGCCCATCGCCTCGCGACCGTTCTGTCAGCTGACAGGATCATCGTGATCGACAAAGGGCATATCGTCGAGGACGGCACCCACGATGTGCTTGTGGCACGGGGCGGGCTTTATGCCCGTCTGGCAGAGCTGCAGTTCGGTGGTCTGGAATGACAGGGCCAGTTCTGCGATAAAGACCGAACATGCTGCGCCCTCTCCGCCTGATCACATCGGCTTTTGACCGTTTCATCGCCCATGATGGTTGGGCCATTGCCAGCCACATCGCGCTTTCGGTGCTGATGTCGCTGTTTCCGTTCCTCATTCTGGTCACGGCGTTCGCAGGCCTGTTCGGCTCGGAGAACCTGGCCAATGAAGTGGCCCAGTTGCTGCTGGAAGCCTGGCCAAAAGAAGTTGCCCAACCGATTGCCAACGAGATCCGCTCTGTGCTGACCGCGGTGCGGGGCGATGCGCTGGCCGTTGGCGCGGTGCTGTCGCTCTATTTCGCCTCGTCTGGCGTCGAGAGCCTGCGCATCGGCCTGAACCGCGCCTATGAAGCCTATGAATGGCGCAGTTTCTGGATCACGCGGCTGGAATCCATCGGCTACGTCATCGCAGCTGCCTTGGCGATGATCGCCTTCGCTTTCCTGATCGTGCTGTTCCCGCTGGGCTGGCGCACGCTGCTCAGGTGGGTTCCGGCCCTGGCGCCGCTGGGCTGGCTGATCGGGGTGGTGCGCATCGCTCTGGCAGCCTCGATCATCATTGCCGCGCTGACCATCGCGCACCGCCTCCTGCCGGCTGGCAGGATGACATGGACTGCCCTGTGGCCGGGCATCGTCTTCACGCTCGTGTTCTGGCTCGTCGGCGGCCTGGCCTTCGGGGCATATCTTGAGTCCTTCGCCGGGGCCTATGTCACCACCTATGCAGGCCTTGCCACTGCCATGATCGCGCTTGTGTTCCTGTATCTCCTGTCAGCGATCTTCCTGCTCGGAGCAGAGCTTAACGGAGCCATCGAGGACGAGCAGAAGCCAAGGCCAAAAGTGCGCGAAGCGCTATCCAGTTTTTAGCAGATTGCTGAAAATACAGGGAAAAACAGGCCTCAACCCGCGATCCTCATCCTGAGCCTGTCGAAGATGGAGTTCCAGAGTGGCATTTCCTGAAGCTCGTCCTTCGACAGGCTCAGGATGAGGATTGTAGAGCTTTATCAGCGCTTTGCGACCTCGAGTTTCCGGCAGGCCGTGGGCGGCAGAGGTTTTGCTGCAACCCGTCGGTGCCTTCTGTTTTGACCCAATGATCTTCACCATTTGTCATCACTTGTCCTGCACTGTGAGATGGTGTGTGTGTGCCGAAAGGAGGGCTCATGTCACTGGTGCTCAATTCCATCGGCTGGAAATACATGACCAGCGGCGACCTGATCTTCATGTTCTGCATGGCCGGAGGCGTATTTCTGGTCATGGCTTACCTGACAGATGTGCTGCTGGAGCGGTTGAGCTTCGGCATCATCATGAACACCATCCTGCTCATGACTGGTGCCATTTTCGGGTTGGTCATGCTGTCATGGTTTGGCTACGCGCCGACACGGCGCAATTTCATCCCCGCCATCTTCGCCTGCGGAATGTCGAGCGTGCTGTTCATCATTGTGCTGGCGGCCATGAAACGCCCGGCCTGATCTTCAATCTTCATCCCCGAGCGGATGAAGGTCGCGCA
>JANMIB010000409.1:0-2190 GCA_031375605.1 Allobosea sp.
GTGTTGGTGGCGCGGCGCATATAGGCTTTCCACGCGTCGGAGCCTGCCTCGCGCCCACCGCCGGTTTCCTTTTCGCCGCCGAAAGCGCCGCCGATCTCTGCGCCTGACGGGCCGATGTTGACGTTGGCGATGCCGCAATCGGAGCCTGAAGCAGAGATGAAGGCCTCCGCCTCGCGCAGGTCGAGCGTGAAGATCGAGGAGGACAGGCCTGCCCCCACCGCGTTCTGCAAGGCGATGGCCTCGGACAACGCTTTGTAGCGCGTCACATAAAGGATCGGCGCGAAGGTCTCGTGCAGCATCGGGCCGGACTGTTCCGGCATTTCGACCAGCGCAGGCGCGACGTAGAAGGCCTCATCGTCGGCAATGCCTGCAACACGCTGGCCGCCATGGATGGTGCCGCCATGGGCACGCGCGTCGCCAAGCGCGCGCTCCATGCCATCAAAGGCATGGCTGTCGATCAGCGGGCCGACAAGCGTGCCGGACATGCGCGGATCGCCAATCCTGACCGTGCCATAGACCTTGGCGAGACGCGGCACGAACGCGTCATAGATGCTCTCATGAACAAACAACCGCCTGAGTGTGGTGCAGCGCTGGCCCGCTGTGCCCATGGCGGCGAAGGCGATGCCGCGCAACGCGAGCCCAAGATCGGCGGAGGGTGCGACGATGGCCGCGTTGTTGCCACCAAGTTCGAGGATGGCGCGGGCAAAGCGTTTTGCCAGACGCGGGGCCACCTCGCGGCCCATGCGGGTCGAGCCGGTGGCTGAAACGACCGCCACGCGCGGGGCATCCACCATGACCTCGCCGATGCTGCGGTCCCCCATCAGGAGCGCGCACAGGCCGGGCGGCGCATCAGGCCCGAAGCGCAGAAGCGCGCGCTCGACGATGGCCTGGGTGGCCAATGCGGTGAGCGGGGTTTTCTCGGACGGCTTCCAGACCACCGCGTCGCCGCAGACCAGCGCCAGCGCCGCGTTCCACGACCAGACAGCAACCGGGAAATTGAAGGCGGAGATCACGCCGCAGACCCCAAGCGGATGCCAGGTCTCCATCATCCGGTGAGAGGGGCGCTCGGTGGCGATGGTCAGACCGTAGAGCTGCCGCGAAAGGCCGACCGCGAAGTCGCAGATGTCGATCATCTCCTGTACCTCGCCAAGGCCCTCGGAGGTGATCTTGCCAGCCTCCAGCGTCACCAGAAGGCCCAGATCATCCTTGGCCAAGCGCAACTCCTCGCTCAGCAGCCGCACGAGTTCGCCCCGGCGCGGGGCAGGCACCAGCCGCCAGGCCCCGAAGGCGTCATGCGCGCGGGCGATGACAGCGCTGGCCTCATCTTTGGACAAGGCCCTTACCGTGGCAATGGTCTCGCCCGTGATGGGCGAGCGCGCCACAAGGCCGTTGGCGGCAAAGGCACTGTCCTTCACGCCGAGCCGCTTGAGCAAGGCCATGGCCTCGTCGCGTATTTTCTTGGCCTCACGTATTTTCTTGGCCATGGCCGGATTTCCTGATCGAACGGGCTGCAAAATGCGCTGCCTGACCGGATGTTGCAACCGCCAAGTTTACGTGCTGACCCGGCACAACATGCGCCGCAAACGGCTGACCGCGGCGAGCATGGCGCTTGCCAAATCGCCCGCGACGCGGCCATGTTCGCCGACATGACTGACCTTCCAGCCTCCGCTGACATCGTGATCGCAGGCGGTGCCGCTATCGGCTCGTCTGTGGCTTATCACCTGATGGCCGACCCTGCCTTCAAGGGCCGTGTCGTGGTGATCGAGAAAGATCCGACCTATCGGCTGTCCGCCTCGGCGCTTTCGGCGGCCTCGATCCGCCAGCAGTTTTCAAGTGCCGTGAACATCCGCATCTCGCTGCACGGCATCACATTCCTGCGCGAGATCGTGACGCATCTTGGTGTCGATGGCGATGCGCCCGAGATCGGCCTCAAGGAAGGTGGCTATCTTTATCTCGCAAGCGAGGCAGGTGCGGACACCTTGCGCAGGGTGCATGAGCTTCAGGAGCTGGAAGGCGCGGATGTGGCACATCTCGGCAAGGTCGACCTCAAGACGCGCTTCCGCTGGCTGAACCTTGAGGATGTCGTGTGCGGCAATCTGGGGCTGTCCGGTGAAGGCTGGTTCGATGGCTGGGGCCTTCTGCAGGCGTTCCGGAAAAAAGCGCGGGCGCTGGGTGCAACCTATCTGACCG
>JANMIB010000426.1:0-5072 GCA_031375605.1 Allobosea sp.
TAGCGGATCTTGCCGCTGCGCACGAGGCTGGCCATTGTTTCCAGCAGTTCCTCGGCTGGCGTGAGGGAATCCCAGACATGCAGCCAGTAAAGATCGATATGGTCTGTCCCAAGCCGCCTGAGCGAGCCTTCCAGCGCGGCATGAATGTGCTTTGAACCATTGCCGCCAGTCAGACGGCCCTTGCCGGTGGCAAAGCCGGATTTGGTTGCCAGCACAATGTCGTTGCGCATCGACCGTTCCTTGATGAACGCGCCCAGCATCTCCTCGCAAGCGCCGCCCGCATAGACATCCGCCGTGTCGACGAAGTTGCCGCCTGCATCGACATAAGCGTCGAACACAGCACGGGACTGCTCCTCCCCTGTGCCCCAGCGCGCCGCGCCGAAGGTCATGGTGCCCAGCGCCAGCGGGCTGACGACGAGGCCGGAGCGGCCAAGCGTGCGGTAATCAGTGAGGGACATCAGTGTTTCCTATCGTTCGTTACGAAACTCTTCGCAGCTCTTGCGGCCGTGCGCAAGTTATTTCATAGTGACCGATATGAAAGAGTCCACATCACCACTGCTGCGCAAGACCGGGCGCCCACTGTCCTTCGACAGGGACGCAGCCTTGCATCAGGCCATGCTTCTGTTCTGGCGTCATGGCTACGAGGCGACGTCGCTGAGCGATCTGACAGCGGCGATGGGCGTGACCTCACCCAGCATCTATGCCGCATACGGCGACAAGAAGCGGCTGTTTCTGTCAGCGGTGGAACGCTATGTCGGCGGCCCCGTCACGGCCCGGTCGATCATCGACGATGCAGCGACGGCCCGTGATGCCGCCGCGAACCTGCTGCAAGCCTCCGTCATCGGGTTCACTGGCGCGGATACACCTCCCGGATGTCTGCTGGCCAGTTCGGCCATCAGCTGCTCTGCTGCGGCGGCAGATGTGCAGGCCGAACTTGCCAGCATCCGCAGGTCCATAGAGGCTCATCTGCGGCTGCGCATCGAACATGCAGTCGAGATCGGCGAAATGCCGGCCTCCATCGATACCGTCGCGCTCGCCGGCCACATCATGGCGGTGATCCAGGGCCTGTCCACACTGGCCCGAGATGGCGCAACACGCGAAAAACTGCTGCGCGTCGCCTCCGCTGCGATGGCTGCGTGGCCTGATAGTTCCGCCTGAACCGGTCAGTGCTCGCTGTCGAGATGGGCCATCTGCGGCGCGGGATAACGTGTCCCGGCCACCTCGTTCATGGGCATCGCAGCCTCGATCGCAGCCATGTCGGCAGCATCGAGCGTCACAGACAGCGCACCAAGCGCCTCGGTCAGCCGGTCGCGCCGCCGCGCGCCGACCAGCGGCACGATGTCTTGCCCCTGATGCGCCACCCAGGCGATGGCGATCTGCGCCACCGTGCAGCCCTTGGCCTCCGCCACCTTGCGCAGCGCCTCGACCAGCGCAAGGTTGCGCTCGACATTGCCTTGCTGAAAGCGCGGGCTGACGGTTCTGAAATCCGGCGTCGCCGATCCGGCCTTGGGCCAGTGGCCGCTGATCAGCCCGCGCGATAGCACCCCGTAGGCCGTGACGCCGATGCCAAGTTCGCGCAAGGTCGGCAGGATCGCTACCTCGATGCCGCGCGACATCAGCGAGTATTCGATCTGGAGATCACAGATGGTGTGAACGGCGGCGGCGCGACGGATGGTGTCCGCACCGACTTCCGACAGGCCGATATGGCGCACGTAGCCCGCTTTCACCATGTCGGCGATGGCACCGATCGTGTCTTCGATGGGCACATCGGGGTCGAGCCGCGCCAGACGATAGATGTCGATGTGGTCGGTGCCGAGGCGCTTGAGGCTGTAGGCCAGCGCGTTCTTGACCGCGACAGGTCTGCCATCGACACCGATGAAGCCACCCGCCGGATCGCGCAGCGCGCCGAATTTGACGCTGAGCTGGACCTGGTTGCGGGCACGGCCCGTGAGCGCCTCTGCGATCAAGAGCTCATTGTGGCCGACCCCATAGAAATCGCCAGTGTCGAGCAGTGTCATGCCTGCATCCAGCGCGGCGTGGATGGTGGCGATGCTCTCGTCGCGGTCGGCAGGCCCGTAAAAATCGGACATGCCCATGCAGCCGAGACCGAGCGCCGAGGTTCTGGTGCCTGTGGTGCCAAGGGTGCGTTGTTCCATGGTGCTTCTCCTGTGATGATTGATGGAGAGGCTTATGCGCCCTTCGCAATTGTGTGATAATCTAACAATATCTGAATGACCTGTGCGGAATACCGAACAATGAGCCAAGCCGATCTCTCTGATCTTGATGCCTTCGTGGCGGTGGCGGAGGCCCGCAGCTTCCGTGGTGCGGCAGCGTTACGAGGCGTCTCGCCCTCAGCGTTGAGCGAGGCGCTGCGGCGGCTGGAGGCGCGGCTGAAGGTTCGCCTGCTGAACCGCACGACCCGCAGCGTCACGCCGACAGAAGCCGGGCAACGCCTGCTCGAAAGGTTAAGACCCGCCATTGCGGACATGAACGCCGCGCTTGGCGAACTCGGCGGAGCCGAAGGCACGATTGGCGGCACATTGCGCCTCAACGTGCCGACTGCTGTGGCGGAACTGGTCCTGCCGCCGATCATCGCAAAATTCATGTGCGCGTATCCTGCCATCACGGTCGAGGTCAGCGCCGAGAACAGCTTCATCGACGTGCTGGCCGCAGGTTTCGATGCAGGCATCCGCTATGGCGAGCGCATCGAGCAGGATATGATCGCAGTGCCCATAGGCCCGCGCGAGCAGCATTTTGCCGCTGCGGCTTCAACCTCTTATCTCGCGGTTCACGGCGTGCCGCAGCATCCTCGCGACCTGGTGGCGCATAAACTGATCCGCCAGCGTTTCAGCAGCGGCGTCACGCCGCCCTGGGAATTCAGCAAGGATGGTGAAGCCGTGAAGGTCGTCGGGCAAGGACCGATGCTGGCGAACTATGTCGCGCTCCAGATCGCGGCAGCAGAAGCCGGTCAGGGTGTCATTTATACATTCGCGGGCTTCCTTGAAGCCTCATTCAAAACGGGACGCCTAACGCCAATTCTGGACGACTGGTCAGAACGCTTTCCTGGCCCGTTCCTCTACTATGCGAGCCGCCACCAGATGCCGAATCCGCTCAGGGCCTTCGTGGACTTCATCAAGCAAGCACGCTGAGTACGCCCTCAGCGACGCGGCATGCTTCCGAACGAACCAACTCCTCTGCGAATGTCGGTGCAAGCGACGACGTCGGCTCCTTGCTTCTTGACCTCAAGAAGTGTCGGATTTCGGGGTAAATTGGACGGAAAGCACTGCTGCTAATGACCGCAAAGGGCGCAGGGCTTGTCGACCGCGCCAAGCTCGATGATGGCGTGGCCTGCTGGGCCAACATGTCTTCAATCATAGTCCTGACGCTCTGCCGTGTCGGGTGTCATACAGCACGATGACGAGGCCCTTGTCACGAAGTGCGCTCTCCGCCGATGCGGCGATGGCCGAGTTGGCAGGGTTTGCCGCAAGGTCTTCTTCGCGTCGTGCTCTTCCGCGCCTGACGCGCACCCAGCGCGAGGCCGGATGGCCTCGCACGGGTCTCCACCAGATTCAGGCTCATTCGGCTGGAACCGGGCTGAAGCCGCTGGTTCCAGGTTCGCGCTTGTCCTGGGATTGCCGTGCGGCGGTGGCGCGGGCAACGACACCAGACCGGTTAACCGACCTGCGCTCGGCATCGATCCGATCAATCAACAATTGTGCACGCTCGACGCTGCCAAGAAGCGCAAGGATGGCACCACGCTCATGGGCCTTTATCTTCGGCCCATAATTCAGGAGCACCATGCGAAGCTCGTCAACTGACTGCGCCTGCGAGTGGCCAGCGGGCATCAAGGGCCGGTCAAGCTGCGCCTCAGGCATGATGACGCGCAGAGAGACATCGACCGAGTGGATCGCCGCGTCGGCAACTTCCCTGGCCTCTGTGCCGAAGGTTTCGCGCTTCATGCGGCGTGCAACCTGATGCAGCGATTCCGACAGGCTGGCGGTGAAATCTGCCTCCTCGATCAGACTCGCGACCAGATCAAGCTGCTCGTATGGCATGTCATCCTTGAACAGGTTCGACGTGAAGGCGCGGATATCGCGGCTGAGAATGTCCGTTGCCGCGTGGTGGCTAACCATCCGGCGAACTGACATCGCTCAGATAAAGGAAAAAGTCCTGGGCCGCGCCCCAGTTGGCAGCGTTCGCGGTCGCCTGAAACGTTGCGGCTTCCGGTCGGACGAAACGCCCGGTCCAGTTGTCGACCTGCAAGTCATCGAGCTGCGCGCGGCGGACCTGTCCGTATTCGACATAACCAATGGTGCCGCGCGTGCTGCGCAGCTGGTTGATCATGCCCTGCGATCCCTCAAAGCCCTGCCCGGTTGGCCAGGACAGCACCGTGTCCGCGCCGAGCCGAACTTTCCATTCGCCGCTAGAATTCGAGAGACACTGCGTGAAAGTGAACGTGGTGCCTGAGCCATCACGCCGGTGCAGTACACGGATGGGCAAGTCCGGGAGCTTGAGATCAGGATTTAAGACTTTGATGGAATTTTCCGACCAGTTTGTCACCTTCCCAAGGTAAATGTCAGCAATCACTGCACCACTCAGTTTGAGTTGGCCCGGCGCTATGCCTTCAAGGTTTGCGACAACGGCCACACCGCCGATGACAACCGGAAACTGGACATAACCACGCTTCGCAAGGTCAGCAGGCGACAAGGGCTGATCGCTTGCAGCGAAGTCCATCTCCGGCTGTGCAAGCCTCATCACACCGGCGACCGACCCCAGCAGTTCGTAGTCGACCCGCCAATCACTCGAGACGAAATCTCCACCATCAGTCCGCAGGGTACGATAATTCTGCGACCATTTCTGGATGATCGGCGCAGCAAACGTTGAGCCTGCGCCGCGAATGGGTTCAGCCTGTGCGATGGTGCTGCCGAGCAAAGAAAGTGATACAATCAACGCTGCAAACAATCCGAAAATCTTCGTAGAAAATTCAAGAACTGAACGAAGAAAAAAATTGCTTCACCATCGCAGCGTCATCCCTACCCAATACTTGTAATGACAAGCTAGTGGGGTGATTT
>JANMIB010000470.1:0-11735 GCA_031375605.1 Allobosea sp.
CACAAGTTCTGCCATCGCCGTCACGGCAGAGACATGGAACATCTCGGGCGTGATGTTGGCCCAGATCGGATAATGCGCGGCAAGCCAGCCAAACAGTTCAGCATCCTGCCCGGCAGGAGTCGCCCGCGTCAGCGACTGGAACATGTGATGGTGCGTGTTCACCAGCCCCGGCAGCAGCACATGGCCGGTCAGGTCGATGACCTCGTCGACAGGTTCGCGGTGGGCGGCCAGCAATTCACTGGTGGTGCCGACGGCACTGATGCGGTTGCCCCGCACCAGCACGGCACCATCGGCAATCTCGCGCCGCGCATCGTCCATGGTGGCGAGCACGAGGGCGTTTTTGAGCAGAAGAGTCTTGGCAGCCATGCTGAAAATCACCGCTCCCTGAGCGCTTCGTTCTGCAGCCGGGTCAGCGGCTTTACAATGTAGTCCAGCACGGTCTTGCGGCCGGTGAGGATGTCCACATTGGCCACCATGCCGGGCAGGATCGGATATTCCCGGTCGCCCTTCACAAGGGTGGAGCGGTCTGTCCTGATGCGGGCATGATAATAGGTTTCGCCGCGCTCGGTCTGAATCGTGTCGGCGCCGATGTGCTCCAGTTTGCCCTTGAGCACCCCATAAGTGGTGTAGTCGTAGGCTGTCAGCCGCACCACGGCATCAAGGCCGGGCCGCAGATGCGCAATGTCCTGCGGGCGGATGCGGGTTTCAATCAGCAATGTATCCCCCGACGGCACGATCTCGACAATGTCGACACCGGGCTTCACAACCTGCCCGAGCGTGCTGACATGCAAGGTCTTGACGATGCCGCTGACCGGCGCACGCACATCTGTCCGGTCCACCCGGTCCAGATCGCCCTTGATGGATTGCTCCAGCGCGGAAATCTGCACCCGCGTTTCGCCAAGCTGGCTACGCATTTCCGATTGCAGGCCCATCTCGCGTTCGATGCGGCGGTTCTGGGCCTCGCCAAGCGCCTGCCGGATGCGCGGCATCGCCAGTTGCGCACCATCGAGCGTGCCTTGCAGCTCGTTCTGGCGCGCTTCCAGCCTGATCAGTTCGATGCGTGCCGCAGCACCACGCTGCACCAGTGGTCTTGTTAGTTCCAGCTCTTCGCTGCCGATCTCGATGGCACGGGTGAGATTGGCGATCTTGGCCTTGACCTCCTCGATCTCCTGCCTGCGCTGCGCCACTTGTTGATCGATCCCCGCCAGCGAAGCCTGCATCTCGCGCTGGCGGCTCGCGTGCATTTCCGCCTGCTCATTGGCGAGCGATGGCCGCTGGCGCACGACATCCTCTGGCATGGTCAGCGCACGGTTCTCGACATTGGCCTCCAGCCGTGCCAGCACGGCTCTCAGACCCAGGAGCTTCTCGCGGCGTTCTTCGAGGCTGGATCCAAAGCCCGTGGCGTCGATCTGGAGCAGCAGTTCGCCCTCCTTCACCATCGCGCCCTCACGGGTCGCGATGCGCCGGACAATGCCGCCTTCGAGATTCTGCACCAGCTGGATGCGGCTGGCGGGAATGACCTTGCCATCCCCGCGCGTCACCTCATCGACTTTTGCCAGCGCGGCCCAGCCGATGCCCGAGGCCACGGTCAGCACCAGCACCGACGTCGTGATGTGCATCCACAGCGGGGCAGCTGACAGCCGCCTGTCGAGTTTCGATGGCGCAGTCGCAGCAAGCACCGGAGCGGGGTTTACTGTTGGCGCGCTCATGCCTGTGCCCTCTCTGCCCCGGCTGGGGTCTGCTGCTGGGCCATGCGGCGGGCCAGAAGGTCAAGAACCTGCTGTTTTGCGCCATCAGCCATCACCTGCCCGTTGTCGAACACGATCAGCCGGTCGACCAGTTCCAGAAGCGCGGGCCGGTGCGTGACCAGGATCAACGTGCGGCCCCCAAGGCTGGCACCCAGATTTCGCACCACATCGGCTTCTGTTCGCCCGTCCATGTCGCTGGTCGGCTCGTCCATGATCAGCATTGCGGGCGAGCCGATCAGCGCACGGGCCAGCGCCAGCGATTGCCGCTGTCCGGACGAAAGCCCCGCCCCGCGCTCGCCAAGCCGTGTGTCGAAGCCGCGCGGCAGACGCCCGATCCAGCCAATGGCACCCGCAGCCTCACAGGCCCTGATCACGTCGGCATCATCGCAGTCGGGCCGATGCATGATCAGGTTGGAACGGACCGTGCCGGAAAACAGCATCGGCTGCTGCTCGACATAGGCCGCCTGCTGGCGCAGCCATTGGGGGTCGATGCCGTTTGCAGCCAGCCCGTTGATCAGGATGCGGCCCAGTTGCGGCTGATGCAGCTTCATCATCAGCTTGACGGCAGTAGACTTGCCGCAACCGATGGTGCCGATCAGCGCCACACGCTCCCCGGCGGTGATGGAAAAGCTCACATGCCTGAGGGCTGGCGGCGCGTCCTTGGCATAGCCGAAGCTGACATCCTCGAAGCTGATCTCGCCAAGTGGCCTGAGCGGCGTGACGAAATCAGCATCGGCAGGCCGCTCCTGCGGTGCATTGGCGAGGTGCGCCAAGGCTTGCCAGGCGATGCGGATATGATGCAGCCGTCCGACAATCATCGCGCCTTGCGCAATGGGTGCGACGGCGCGCCCGATCAGCGTCATCGAGGCCATCAGCGCACCCGCGCTGATGTCGCCGCGACCAATCAGGATCGTGCCATAGACCATCAGTGCAAGGGTCGCGATGGATTGCACGAAACCGACGGAATTCTGCGCCAGCGCATTCAGCATGCGGGTGCGCAGGCTGATGCGCACATGCTCGTTCATCGAACGATCCCACAGGCTCTGCGCCCATGTATCGGCGCCGATGCCCTTGATCGCTTCAAGCCCGACCAGTGTTTCGACCAGAACGGCATTCTTCTGGGCGGTGTCCTTGAAGCTCTCCGCCGTGAGCCGGGCCAGCGGCTTTTGCAGCGCAAGCTGGATCACCAGCAACAGCACGATCACGCACAGCGGCACGGCCACAAGTGGCCCCGCAATGATGGCGATGATCAGGATGAACAGGAAAGCGAACGGCAGATCGCCCAGCGCCGTCAGCGTCGCCGACGTAAAGAAATCCCGCAGCGTCTCGAACTCGCGCAAGGTGTTGATGCGCACCCCGGTCGAACCGGCCTGCCCCTGCAGCTTCGCGCCGATGACGCGCGAGAACAGCTTGGCCGAGAGCCGCATGTCAATCTCGCGGCTGGCTGAATCGATCAGACCGCCCCGCACCATGCGCAAGCTGAACTCGAACAACGCAGCAAGCGCAGCCCCGATGACAAGCGCTGTGAGGGTCTCGATGGCCTGGTTGGGCAACACCCGGTCATAGACGTTCATCACCACCAGCGAACCGGCCAGTGCCAGCACATTGACGGCGGCGGTCGCCAGAATGGCCTGGGCATAGATGCCCATGTGGCCGGAGAGGAAATCAGCCAGCCTGAGTGGTGCGTCGCCCGCCTTGCGGTTCAGCGCGGCATCCACGGCATCGTGTTTGCCTTGCGGGACAAACGCAGCGCCAAGGCGTTCATTCAGGTCTTTGATGGTCGGGCCTGGGAGGTTCACGCACACGCCCTTCAAGTTCATCGTCCACGGGCCTTGCATCTTCACGAAACCTGCTCGCGCTCTTGTGTGCAAAACCCCTTTATCGCGAAGGCAATGCCCACGCGGTGATCATGACAACTGTGGATCAACATGGCTAATAGACAGTTAAGGGGCAGGCTGCCAGCCCGCACAGACGCGCCTTCAGGGAAGGATCGCAGCGCTCGGAACAGGCATCCGCCGGGCTTCGTCATTGTAATCGATGCCAAGCGTCGGAACCAGCTTGCCCATGGCTGCCAGAACACGGAACGTGTTGAAGTTGCTCACGAAAGTTTCCGTCACAGCTGATGTCTGGTTGATGAAGATCTCGTTTTGCACGTCAAGCAGGTCGATCAGCGTGCGCTGACCCAACTCGAACTGCTCGCCGTAAGC
This sequence comes from Allobosea sp., assembly GCA_031375605.1. Lineage (GTDB taxonomy): Bacteria > Pseudomonadota > Alphaproteobacteria > Rhizobiales > Beijerinckiaceae > Allobosea. The sequence goes on from JANMIB010000470.1 coordinate 3,956, forward strand.
GCTGACAACAATCCTGTTCTGCTCGAGCTGGCGGTTGATCACCTCCGAGCGCGCACGGGCAATCACCATGGCGGTCCAGGACAGGCGCACCTCGCGCTCCACCGTGCGGCGCATCAGGTCGGAAGTGGCCTGTGCCTCGTTGGCGCGGGCATAGGCCTCCCGCACGCGGGCCGAGTCGATCCCGCCACGGTAAAGGTTCTGCCGGACCACGATCATGCCGGTCACATCAGCCCGGCGGCCTGTGGAGCGGTCGGTGTCGTTGTAATAATCTGCGGAGAGTTCAGCGGAAACCTTCGGATAGAAATCGGATTTCGCGACATTGATGGCAGCAGAGGCCGCAGCGGCATCGAACATGCGGGCGATGATGGCGGGCGAGCCCTTCTGGGCCTGCGACACGGCAAGATCGACCGAAGCGGGCAAGGAGCGGCCGGGAGGCGATACCGGATCCAGCTTCGCCGGTGGTCTCGTGCCCACAACGGCAATGAACAGCGACACGGCATCGCGGTTTCGGGCAACAGCTTCCAGTGCCGAGGCCTTGGCCGCATTGAGGCGTGCCGTCGCCTGGGCAACCTCGGAGCCGGCACCACGCCCGCCTTCCGCACGGGCGCGCACCTTGCGCATGAGGGCCTCATGCGCCTTCACGTTGTCCTGCGCGATGGCACTGACCCGCGACGTGCGCTGGATTTCGAGATAGGCCTGCGTGGCCTGCAGCGCGATGGCATTCGCGGTGTCCTGCACCCGTGAACGGGCGGACTCGACGCGATTGACCTGCCGCTCGACCTGGGACCTCGTCTCGCCGCCATCGAACAGGCGCTGTGACGCGGAAATTCCAGCCTCGTAGCGATTGCGTGAACCACGCGACGTGGTGACAGGGTTCGCGCCGATGACACCGTCGCGGTGGCGATGGCCTGCTGCAGCGCGCACATCGACACTCGGACGACCAAGACCCCTGGCAGCTTCCAGTTCTTCGTCGATGGCCTGCCGGTTGAACGACAGGGCCTTCAGATCAGGATTTGTGGCAAGTGTCCGGCGAACAACAGAGTTCAGGCTCTCGGCAGATGCTTCCGCCGGAGCAAGTGCAGCGCATGCACAAAGCACCAATGTTGACCAGAGTTTTCGCATCGTACGACACAAGTAGAGAGACGATCGAAGGACGCAAACATACCGAATCAGCACCCCTCACTAAAGTTGTAATCGTTAATGGCTGGTAACTTCTATCACCAAGACGAAGTATCCCGTGAAATAATCCAAGGGATACCTGACAAATTTAAACTATAAGTAGCAGCATGCACGCTATGCGATTAAATGTCCGCTCAATCGAAGCGTCTCGACATTCAACCCCGTGACCCCCTGCAGCACGGCAAGGCTGGTCGAGAATGAGCCGCCGCCGTTGACGTCGATGTTCACGGTCGTGTTGCCACCGCCACTGACGAATTGCACGAAGCCGGTCAATGAGCCGCCACTGTAGCCATTGAGGATGCCCGCAACATCAAGCCGGTCATTCTGCCCAACGTTGAAATCCGTGACCTGATCTGCGCCACCGCCCGTATGGCCGGCCTGCCAGACCAGCCTGTCAGCTCCGATACCGCCCGTGAGCAGGTCGATGCCCGCTCCGCCAATGAGCGTGTCCGCACCGTTGCCGCCGATGAGCGTGTCGGCTCCAGCGCCACCCAGCAGTTGGTCGTTTCCGTCATTGCCCGTGAGGCTGTCATTGCCGTCGCCCCCGCTGATCGTGTCGGAATTGGCCCCGCCGCGCAGTACATTGCTGGCCCCATCGCCGGTGATGATCGAACCGGCAGTACCAATGGTCACGGTGAGTGCCTGGTTGGTGGTGGTGGTGTGCAGGTTGCTGGTTTCCGTCGATGTGACGGAGGCTGTCATGTTGAACGTCGTTTGCCCGACTGGGAGCGTGATGTTCAGGTTGGCCAGTTCGCCAGGCGTCAAGGACCAGATGCCGCTGCCGAGATTGCTGCCGGCGGACAGGGTTGCCGAGAGCGGAACGCCGGACAATGTCACGGCTGACAAGGTCTCGGAACCGTCCACGTCGGCCAGCCTCGTCTCGATGTTGAGTGGGAGGACGGATCCCGCGGCTCCGGACATCGGGCTTGCGAACAGCAATGGCGCATCGGCACGGGCCTGGACATCGGCCGTGAAGGTGCCGTTGACCGCCGCGCTCTGGCTGGCACCGTCGATTGACACCACCGATACCGCAATCACATCCAGCGCACCCATGTTGGCACCAGCCTGATACCGCAGCGTATCCGACTCCGCCTTGGTGCCTGAAAAGCGCCAGGTGGTTGCATCGATCTTGGTCACAACTCCACCGGTCGAAACAAAACTGGCCGGAATGTCCACATTGGAAAATGTGATCTGAACCGTCTCCGGGGTGTTCTCGCCGCCAAGGAACCCAGTCGTGTCACTCATCAGGATGTTCAGGTTGAGGGCGAGCTGCGTGTCTTCCGTCCCCGTCACGTTCCTCGGATCAATGCTCGCAATGTCGGCGACCGGCGTGACTGTGATGGTAAATGGCACAGCCCTTGTGGCCGTCGAGCCGTCGGCATCCAACGCGTATGCCTCAAGCGTCAGGCTCATGACGCCGCTGTAATCCTTCGGCGGCTTGATGGTGAGGCTCGCCAGCGATGTCGTCGGGATGGTCCAGCTGCCGTCGCCGTTGTTGGCACCGGCCGACAGGATCGAGCCCTCCGGAATACCGCGGATCTTCACGGACAGAACTTCCGAACCATCCGTGTCGACCAGCGCGGCAGACAGCCCGCTGAAAGCGATCACGCCGTCTTCCGCGCCCGTCGAGTTCAGGGCCGTGGCATTGGGCGTATCGGCGGCGGCGCGCACCACGACATTGAAATTGCTGGTGTTGATGCGGGTCGCGCCGCTGTCAGGCTCGATGCCCGTGGCTGCGACCGTGACAGCGACCGTGCCATGCCAGTTGGACGCAGGGACAAGCCTGAGGCCTGCAAGCTGTGCCTCCGTAAGGTCATAGACGCCCGGTGACACCAGTGTGCCGGCACTCAAGGTGGCACCGTTGTTGACCGAAACACGGATCAGGCCCGTCAGCCATTCAGGCGTGTCATCATTGGCCGTGCCCGGCGTACGGTCAACACTGTCAGGAAAGCTGATCGCTATGTTGAGCAAGGTGCCGACATCTTCCAGCCCAGCGGCAGGCGCGGCGGCTATCGAAGGACCATCTACGACAGGCGTGACCGTGACATTGACGATCTGCGTTCCTGTCGTGGCCGTGTTGAGCTGCGTGTTCATGGCAACGGCTTCGACCGTGATGGCCATGGTCCCGGAATAGTTTGGTGGCGGAATGATGCGCACCAGACCAGAGGCAAGATCATCCGCCGTTGCAATGTAGCGGCCTGTGTTCGGATTGATCACGGCTCCGGTCACCCGTGCGCCGGGCATCAATCCGGAGATGAAGAGAGACACTGTGGGATCAGGGATTGTCGTGTTCTCGCCTGAGCCGGGAGAGACCGTCACCGAGAAAACCACATTGCCATCTTCCGCCGTGGTGATCGGCGTGATGCTGATCATCGGCGTGACAGGCGTGATGTTGCCGCCGGAGCCGCCTGCATCAGGAGTGAACGTCGCCGTGAAGTTGGCCGGCACGGCGCTTGTCGCCAGATCACCGTCATTCTCGACCGTCACGACAGTGAGCTGCAGATTGACAGTCCCGGTAAAGCCGTAGCGCGAGGTGATCTGCAATCCGACCAGATCGGCAGGGCTCAGATACCAGGTGCCGTCATTGTTGTTCAGGCCGGCAAGTTCGCCGCCGGGCTTGAAGAACGCGACCTCGGTCCCGACGATGCCGGGCGCACCCGAGACGATGTAATAGACGCGCTCGGACGATGGGCGGCCAAGCGCCACGTCCGTGTCGGTGATGGCCCCGCCAAACTCTGCGCCTGTCGGGTTCAGCGCCGTCAGCTGGCCCGTCGTGGCGGTGACATTCTGTGCAAATGCCGTGGGCGTGTCTGCATCACCGACCAGATCGATGGCGTAGGTGCCGGACACATCCTGCGTCAGCCCGCCCGTTTCCACCACGCGCGCCACGACTGGAATGGTGAAATCGACGTTCGCATCCCTGAAGGCAGCATTGCGGAAGGCCACGCCAGCGAGATTGCCAGCCAGAACGGTGATCGTGCCATTGCCATTGTTGGTGAAGGTGCCGGTGATGTGGCTCGAAATCAGCGTGGCAACATTGGGCACCACACCTGAAATGCGGGCCGCTGCAATGACGCCATTGAGATCGAAGGTGTAGGACTGGATCGTCTCCGAGCCATCATTGTCAGGCAGGCCGGAGAAGGCCGCGTTCGAGAACGATATGTCGTTGTCTTCCGTGACCTGCACCGAAGGCGACCAGCCAACAAACCCGTCTATGACGCCCGCAACCACAACATTGAGCGGAGCTGACACGGATGTCTGGTTGCCATCATCCTCCTGCGCCACGGCCCGCACACGCAAGCTGGGAGCGAAAATGGCCGTGTAGTTGCCGGAAAAATTGACCGGCGCCGGGATGGTCAGCAAGAGGAGTTGCGCCGCGGTGATCTGCCATTCCCCGCCAATGAACGTGCCCACTGATGGCTGGACACCTGCAGGCAGACCCGACAGGACATAGAAGATCACCTCCGACCCATCCGTGTCAGCCAGCGCGCCCGTGATGGCAAGGCCAAGCTGGATCGGCTGGTCTTCCGTGGCATTGACCATGGGCACGGCGAGGGTCGGCGTATCGGCAACGCCGATGACCTGCACCTGCAGGAGTGACGACACCTCCTCGAAGTCGCCAAGGCCCGGATTGCCCACAGGCCCGGTTTCCGTGGCCCGGATCGTGACATTCAGGGTAAAATCCACATTGCTGTTCGCTGGCGGCCTGATGTGCAGGCCTGCCAGCTGCGCTGCCGTGAACGTCCAGATGCCCCCGCCTGTGTTGGTCCCGACAGGCGTGCCCCCGGCTGTCGCAAAACCCGCTCCGGACGGCACCCCGCTGATGCGCGCCGTGATGCTCTCGGAACCGTCCGTGTCATTGAGTTGCGGGGTGATCAGGAGCGCGATCAGGTTGTCTTCATAACCAGCAGCGCCACCTGTCGCATCAACGACATACAGCGTCGGCACATCGGCAACCCCGGCCACCGTCACCGTGAACGGCGAGGTTGTCACGGCGTTGGCTGTTGCGACTTCGCCGCCCGTGGCCGTTTCGGTCGCCGTCACCTCAAGCTGCATCACCACAGGGCCGGACAGGTTGATGGCGTTGCGGAACTGGACGCTCTGCACGATGGTGTTGAGCTGGGCCGTCGATGGTGCCGTGATGGTCCAGACGCCGCCGCCACTGCTGACGAATGTTCCGCCGCCCGCCGTGTTGGCCTGAAGGGTTGCCCCTGCCGGAACGCCGAGGATGCGCGCGGACAGGATTTCGCTGCCGTCGGCATCGATGCTGGCAGCGAGCGACAGGTTCGTGTCGATCCAGACATCCTCATCGCCGGTTGACGCGCTTGCAGTCGCGACCGGCGCATCCGCCACAGCCCGCACCGTGATGAGGTGAGGGGTGGGTGCCGATGCCAGGAACGATCCGTCTGCGTCGGTGCTTGTGGCTGTGACGGTGATCGTGAGGTTGGCATCCGATTGCGCCGGGGGCGTTGCGCGGAAGCTGTCGAGTACCGTCTGCAAGGCCGCGGCATTTGTCTGGCTAGTCACGGACAGGGTGAAGGTGCCCGTGCCTGAGTCCACAACCGTCACGCTGCCATTGGGCGTGTAGGTCACGGTCCAGCCCGCCGTGAAGCCTGCGATCACGACCCGGCTGATGTATTCCGAACCATCCACATCGGTCGGCGTCGTGATGATGTTCACGCCAAAGTTGATCGACGTGTCTTCATTGCCCGTCGTCGTGCCAGTGACCGTCGGTGAATCAGCCTGGGAATCAACGATGACCCTGAACTGCGCCGTGTTGGTTGCGACCCGGTTGGCGACGACTTCGGCCTCGGTGGACACCGAGATGAAGTTCATGGTCGAGGTGCCACTGTAGTTGCCCGGCGGCACGAACCAGATCCCGGCTGTGATCTGTGCAGGAGTAAACGTCCAGGTGCCGGCAGCAAACGTGCCGACTGCTGCGCCAGCCGTGTCCTGGAACGCCGCCCCCGCTGGCGCGCCGGTGATCTGGAAGCTCAATGTCTCGGTGCCGTCCGTATCAGTCAGTGCGCCGCCGAGACCTGTGATCCTGACCCGCTGGTCCTCTTCGGTGTTGAACGGGCTGGCGATGCCGGGAGCCGTCACGGTCGGAGTGTCCGCCACCGGAACCATGTTGATGGTGAAGTTGTTCGTCCGGGTCGGTGATGTAAGGGTTGCGACATCCCCAACCTCGGTCGGATTGCTCTCGCGGGAGGTCGAAACCACCCGCACGCCGATGTCGCGGCCGTTGTTGGTGACTGTCGTCAATGTCACGCTGGCGAGAAGCGCCTGGATCTGGGCCGTCGTGCCTTCGAACCGGCGCCCGTTGGTGATCGCGGTCACGGTGCCAGGAAGCCCTGTGTTCCAGTTGATCGTCGGATTATGAGTCGTTGGCGTGGTGATCGTGACATCGACGCGGAACAGGACTTCGCTGCCATCGGTGTCGAACAATGTTGACGTGATTGGAAAAGCTATCACCGAACCCGGATCTTCGTTGATGACCAGAGAGCTGGGGGCAGTCGCGTTGTTTGGTATATCTGCCACGGCCCGCACCGTGACCGCGTGCGAGCCCGTGGCGCTTGACGAAGCGCCCCCGCTTTCAACCGTGGTTGCGGAAAGGCCAAGCGTGAAGTTGGCGTCCTTGTTGACGGCAACCCCAGCCACGTTGAGCACCATCGTGCGGATTGACGTGATCACGTCACCCGCGTTTGGGCCGTTGAAGCGGACCGCTCCGCCCCCCAGATCGGTGTACGTGGTCAACCCGATCAACGACCGCGAAACAGTGTAGCCCGCCGGGATGCCGGTGATGTCGTAGCGCAGCGACTGCGAGCCATCGAGATCAGCCAATGTAATCGTGAATTGCGCACCGACATTGATTGCCAGATCCTCGTTCAGCGTTTGCGCCGATGCTCCCAACGTGACGTTGTCGAGAACCGCCGTCGCCGTGACGGTGAACGGCACACTTGTGACATTGGTCGCGACGGCAACCTGCCCGCCCGTGGCAGCTTCTGTCGAGGTCACGACCAGGTTCATGACGAAATTGCCATTGGCCTGCGTCGGCGGCCTGAAGCTGAGGCCGCTCAACTGGGCAGCTGTCAGGTTCCATATCCCGGCTCCGCCGGATGAACCGGCAGAGAACGTCCCGCCAGTTGGCACGCCCGTGATCTGCACGGTGCGTGTTTCCGAGCCGTCCGTGTCGCCACTGACCGCCGATGTCAGCGAAAGCGGGATGAATGTATCTTCCGTGCCTGACGCGTCGGCCGCCGTTGCGCCCGGTGCATCGGCAATGGCACGAACAATCACCCCCAGCGCGGTGGCTGCGCCATAAGCGCTGACCGAACCACCATTGTCGGTGGTCTGCGCCCGCACATCGACCGACGCATCCGCATCGCTGTTCGCGGGAGGCATCACACGGAACGTGTCCAGCACAGTCCGCAGCGCAGCTTCATCGGCCTTGGTCGCGATGCTCAGAACGTAAGGCCCGTTGCCAGTCCCCGTCACCGTCACCGCCGCATTGCCCGTGAACGCAACAGCCCAGCCCGCAGGGAACGCGCTGATCTCCACCGACGACACCCACTCCGAGCCGTCACCGTCAGGCTTCACC
>JANMIB010000482.1:0-2167 GCA_031375605.1 Allobosea sp.
AGGTCACGCTCTTGCCGCAGCCAGACTCGCCGACGATGCCGAGTGTCTGCCCCTCGGACACCGAAAAGCTGATGCCATCGACGGCCACCAGATGACCGCCCGATGCGACCGGGAACCTCACCCGCAAATCCTCGACGCTGAGAAGCGTTGATGTCATGGGCGGCCTGCCTTTCCGGCAGCGATGGACTCAATGATCAGCCGCTCGATCTCCACCCGGTCGATGATGCCCGCTGGCCGCTCGCGGCTTGGCATGAACTTGCGGTAATGCAGGTAGCGCTCGGCGCTGACAGCCACAAGCCGCGCCAGTTCGCCCAGCGGATCGGCATGGTCGTCAACCCTGATGTCGATCAGCGGGTATTCCTGCGCGTCATTGATCAGCATCGCGGCGGACTGCTTGCCGCGCTTGTCCCCTCCCGCTGCTTCGCCAGCGTTCATGGCAGCCAGGAAGCGCTGCGGCAGAGGCAGGCCCGCATTGGCCTCGAACACGCGGGCTGTCTCGGCAATCACCTCTGGCCCGGCCAGCATGTTGCCAGCAACCGAAAACGTCTCGCGCACCAGATGTCCGCACCACGGCACGCAATCAGCACCTGTGTAGGCCGCGATCCTGCCCTTGGCATCCATCGCATGCACCTGCCGCTGGCCACGCCCGTCATCCGCCGCTGTGACGATGCTGATCACGTCCTCGGCCCTTGCGCCTGCCGCCATCAGCTCCAGCCCGCGCAGGCCATAGAACGGATTGACGAAGGCCTGGGTCGCGATGGCCCCGATGCCGGTGGCGACGAACGGCACCCGCGCACCCACGGCGAAAGCGCAGGTGGCAACGGCGATGCCGATCTGCCCGGTCTGCTCATCCCTTGCGACAATAGACCATGTCATCTTCAGCGCCCCGCCGCATAGGCCTGCATGCCGCGCGGATTTGCGGCAGCACGCAGCATCTCGCCATCCTTGGAGGCCGCGACCAGCCGTCCCTCGGACCAGTCAGGCCCGATTTCGACAATGTGGCCACGCCGTTCAAGCTCAGTCACGGTTGCCTTGGGCACACGCCCTTCGACCACGACGACGCCGGGGCGCGACGTGCGCGGCCAGAACGAGGTCGGGAAGTGTTCGGTGTGCCAGGCGGGCGCGTCGATGGCCTGCTGCAGGTTCATCCCGGCATGGACATGGCGCAGGAACATCTGCGGGATCCACTGGTCCTGCTGGTCGCCGCCAGGCGAACCCCAGGCGAGATAAGGCTTGCCATCACGCAGCGCCATCGTCGGCGACAGCGTGGTGCGCGGACGCCGCCCCGGCCCGAGCGCCGCAGGGTGCTTCTCGTCCAGCATGAACATCTGTGCGCGCGAACCAAGACAGAAACCCAGCGACGGGATGATGGGCGAGGATTGCAGCCAGCCACCCGAGGGCGTCGCCGCGATCATGTTGCCATGACGGTCGATGATGTCGAAATGCACGGTGTCGCCGCGCGTCTCGCCCATGGTGCCCACGGTCGGCTCGCCCGCGCCAGATGCCGTGACGGCCGAGCGCGGACCCTTCACGGCCCGCGCGTCCAGCGCACCGCCAAAGCCCTCCACGGTGCCGGGGCGCAGGTCATGCGAGGCCTTTTGTGTGATCAGCTTGCGGCGCGCATCGTTGTAGGCATCAGACAACAGCACATCGAGCGGCACATCGACGAAATCAGGATCACCAAGGAAGGTGTCGCGATCAGCGAAGGCGAGTTTTGCCGCCTCGACCTGCAGGTGGATGAAGTCCGGACCGGCGGGGTCAAGCCCGTCGAGGTCAAAGCCCTTGAGCAAGGCGAGTTGCTGCAAGGTGGCGATGCCCTGGCACCATCCGCCCGGCTTCAGAACCCGGTACCGGCCATAGTCATAACCGGTTGGCTCCTCTTCGCTGGCCCTCCAGCGTGCCATGTCGTCTCCGGTCAGCACGCCCTTGTTGCGCCGCCCCGAGGAATCCATCAGTTCCTGGCTGCGGCAGAAGCGATCGATGGCTTCCGCCACGAAGCCCTCTGCCCAGACCAGCCGTGCCTTCTCGATCTGTTGGATGCGGTCGCCTCCCACGCTTTCCGCTTCCTGCAGGATGCGCTCGTAGGTGTCGGCGAGCGCGGTGTTCTGGAACAGAGAGCCTGGTGCGGGAGGCTGGCCATTGGGCAGGTAGAGTGCGGCGGAGGTCG
>JANMIB010000488.1:0-12359 GCA_031375605.1 Allobosea sp.
TCCAGCGTCATCCTGATCGGCGGAGTCAGGCGCACGGCCTCATCCTTGGAGGTGGTGCGGATATTGGTGAGCTTCTTGCCTTTGAGCACGTTCACTTCGAGATCATTGTCGCGCGTGTGAATGCCGATGATCATGCCCTGATAGACCTTCCAGCCGGGCTCGATCACCATCGGGCCGCGATCTTCGAGGTTCCACAGTGCATAAGCGACGGCTTCGCCCGCATCCGTCGAGATCAGCACGCCGTTTGTGCGGCCAACCATCTCGCCACGATAGGACTGGTAGGCATGGAACAATCGGTTCATGATCGCCGTGCCACGCGTGTCGGTCATCAGTTCTGACTGATAGCCGATCAGGCCACGCGTCGGAGCATGGAACACAAGACGCAACCTGTTGCCGCCGGAGGGGCGCATTTCCAGCATTTCTGCTTTGCGCTCGCTCATTTTCTGCACGACGATGCCGGAGTGTTCTTCATCAACGTCGATCAGCACTTCCTCGATGGGCTCGAGCAGGTTGCCTTCGGCATCCTTCTGGTAAACCACGCGTGGGCGCGACACGCCGATCTCGAAGCCCTCGCGGCGCATGGTCTCGATCAGGATCGCGAGCTGGAGTTCACCGCGGCCCGAGACGATGAAGGCATCCTTGTCGGATGCTTCCTCGATCTTGAGCGCGACATTGCCCTCCGCTTCCTTGAGGAGACGGTCGCGGATGACACGGCTGGTCACCTTGTCGCCCTCGGTTCCCGCAAGGGGCGAATCGTTGACGATGAAGGACATCGAGACTGTGGGCGGGTCGATCGGCTGGGCCTTCATCGCTTCCATCACCTCTGGCGCACAGAAGGTGTCGGCAACAGTGCCCTTGCTGAGACCGGCGATGGCGATGATGTCGCCTGGGATGGCCTCGTCGATCGGGGTGCGCTCGACACCGCGAAACGCCAGGATCTTGGTGACGCGCCCGGTTTCGACCAGCGTGCCGTCCTGCGCCAGCGCCTTGATCGGCATGTTCGGCTTGATCGAGCCGGATGTGACGCGGCCTGTGATCATGCGCCCCAGGAACGGGTTGGCCTCAAGCAACGTGCCGATCATGCGGAACGGGCCTTCCTCGGTCTTGGCCTGCGGCACATGCGTCAGCACCAGATCAAACAGCGGGCCAAGGCCGTTGTCCTTCGGGCCTTCCGGCGCATTCGCCATCCAGCCGTCGCGGCCCGAGCCATACAGGATCGGAAAGTCGAGCTGGTCGTCAGTTGCATCGAGCGCGGCGAACAGGTCGAACACCTCGTTCACCACTTCGATGTGGCGCGCATCAGGCCGGTCGATCTTGTTGATCGCGACGATGGGCTTGAGGCCGAGCTTCAGGGCCTTGCCCACCACGAACTTGGTCTGCGGCATCGGGCCTTCAGCCGCATCGACCAGAACGATCACGCCATCGACCATGTTGAGGATGCGTTCGACCTCGCCGCCGAAATCGGCGTGGCCCGGCGTGTCGACGATGTTGATGCGGATGTCTTTCCACACCACCGACGTGCACTTCGCCAGGATGGTGATGCCGCGTTCTTTTTCAAGATCGTTGGAATCCATCACACGTTCGACCATGCGCTGGTTGTCGCGGAACGAGCCTGCCTGCTGCAGGAGCTTGTCAACAAGCGTGGTCTTGCCATGGTCGACGTGAGCGATGATGGCGATATTGCGAAGTGACATGGGTTGAGCTTTGCGAACGGTGGGCAGCAGCGTGGGCTGCGCCAGTGGCGGACAGGATCAGAACGAATGTGCGGGATCAAAAACAGCAGGGGAGGCGCATGCCAAAGCCTCAAGGCTCGGGATACGCCCCCCAATTCATTGCGTTGCAATATCATCAGCCATGGGCTTGATGCAATGCGAAAGGTAACACCTGTCAATCTGGACACGATTCACGAAAAATCGATGACAATTTCCATGACTTCGGCTTGCTTGCGCGCCTCACTGATGCCCACATGGTGATCAGATGACCCAGCTTGTCCGCCCTCCATCGTTGAATGCGTCTGGCCAGCTGACACTGGGAGCCGGGATCGACGAGCGTTCCCGCGAAATCTTTCGGCGCATCGTCGAGAATTATTTGTCAAATGGTGAGCCGCTGGGCTCCCGCAACATCTCGCGCATCCTGCCCATGACGTTGTCACCGGCCTCTGTTCGCAATGTGATGTCCGATCTGGAGGAAGCCGGGCTGATCTTCGCGCCCCACATCTCTGCGGGCCGGATGCCGACCGAGCGGGGCCTGCGTTTTTTTGTCGATGCCATGATGGAGATCGGCGACCCGACAGGTGACGAGCGCGCTGCCATCGAGGCACAGGTCAAGGCGGCAGCAGGCCGCTCGCTGGACGGCGTTCTGACCGAGGCGTCCACGCTGCTGTCAGGCTTGTCGCGCGGTGCGGGTGTCGTGCTGGCCTCCAAGGCCAATACGCGGCTCAAGCATGTCGAGTTCGTCATGCTGGACCCGGCGCGTGCCCTTGTGGTGCTGGTTGGCGAGGATGGCCAGGTCGAGAACCGCATCCTGGCCTTGCCGCCCGGTCTGCCTGCGTCGGCCCTGATCGAAGCCACGAATTTCCTCAATGCCCGCTTGAATGGCCGCACCATCACTGAACTCAGGGCCGATCTTGAAGCCCACCGCGCCGAGATCGGTGGCGAACTTGATGCCCTGACCGCAAGACTGGTCGAGGCCGGATTGGCCGTCAGCGTTGGCAACGAAGCCTCGCGCCAGCTGATCGTGCGCGGGCAGGCCAACCTTCTGGAGGATCTGAATGCTCAGGAAGACCTCGAGCGCATCCGGCTTCTGTTTGCCGATCTCGAAACCCAGAAGGAAGTCATCGAGCTTTTGTCACGCGCCGAGGGCGCTGACGGCGTGCGCATCTTCATTGGCTCCGAGAACAAGCTGTTCTCGCTGTCAGGCTCGTCGCTGATCGCCGCGCCGTTCCGGGACAGCCGCCAGCAGATCGTCGGCGTCGTCGGCATCATCGGCCCGACACGGCTCAACTACGCCCGCATCGTGCCGATGGTGGACTACACCGCCAAGGTTGTGTCGGACATGATGCAGAAGCGGGAGGTCTAGGGAAGTTTGGTGGAGCCAAGCGGGATCGAACCGCTGACCTCCTGCATGCCATCCGAGGCTCACACCGCGATCTGCGCCCTGATCTCGCTGTAGTCTGACCTCAGCCCGCGCGCCGAGCGCTCGACCAGCCCTGCCGCCGCCAGCGCCTCGACATCCTCATGCACCCGTTTGTAGTCACGCTTAAGGCTGCGGGCGAGAGCGGCGATGGAAGCTTCCGGGTGATGCTTCAGGTGCCTCACCAGTTCGAAACGTTTCGTGGTCATCACGGACGCAAGCGCATCCCAGCTCGCAAAGGTGATGTGATCCTCCGCGACAATGTCACCGTGTTCTGCCCGTGCCACCGCGTCGAGAACGCGACGCTTGCTGTCCGCGAACGTGCCACCGACATGGATATCGAGTTTGCTCATATGGGCTCTCCCCTCATGGCGACGATGTCAGCCTCGAAGTCATCCAGAAGCTGGGCAAGCGAAACAAAGTCGTACGACAGTTCAATGGTGCCAACGTGGCGATGATCGCCCTTGCCGCGTTCGTTGTCATATACGAGAAGTCTTTGGCCTGCGCGTCCGTAGAACAGACGATACTTCCAGCCATGTTCGGTTGGAGGCACCGGCACCGGTACTTTCCAGATGACGATTTCGACGATCGCTCCATCTGCAAGGATGCGCCGGTCACGGATCACCAACGTCGCCTTCATATGGCATTCAATGCCATAAACAGGGTTCGACGTCAAATCTGGAGCGACTGACCCAAAAATACAAAAACCGCCCAGTGGGCGGCCTCGGCAAAAAATTTGGTGGAGCCAAGCGGGATCGAACCGCTGACCTCCTGCATGCCATGCAGGCGCTCTCCCAGCTGAGCTATGGCCCCATCACGGGTGGCCGCATGGGATGCGGTCACCGGGTCGTTTGTCAGGGAGCTTTTGACACTCTGACTGATCGCGGTCTCTACACGCCTCACGGCAATGCATCAAGTGCAATTCAGATCATGTCTCTTCATCGTCGACGATATCGCCGTCGATGAGGTCCGCGACATCATCTTCGTCTTCCTCGTCGGCTTCAAGGAATGTGTCTTCCTCATCATCAGCCACGATGTCCTCGTCGATGTCCTCGACAGCGGCAGCTTCCTTTGCACCGGGCTCTGCCGCATCGGCCTCTTCAAGGGCAACGAGTTCGACGGGAGCTGCTTCAACCTCTTCCTCCTCGTCGTCAACGACCGCGGCCTTGGCCTGTGGTTCAAAGAACGAACGGGGATAAGCCTGCCCTGAATAAGGGGAGACGACGGGGTCGCGGTTGAGATCGTAGAATTTGCGGCCCGTGACGGGGCAAACGCGTTTAATGCCGAGTTCCGGTTTGGCCACGGTTCTGTATCCTGATCGTGAGTGCTCGAAAGTTGGCTGGCGTTAGTCCCTCAACGCACGTCCTGTCAATTCTTTTCGGCTACGGCGGACATTCTGGCGGTTGGCGCGAGGGCGCAGCGCATGTAAAGCGGCAAGATAATGCAGCAAGACAATGCAACCGGACGATGTGGCGCAAGCGGTCATGTCAGCCAGCCCCAGATCGGTAATGTGCGCCCGTGTCCAGCCATTCTTCGTCCCATGCGCCCCGCCCTGCCACATCCTCAGCGGCATCCGCTCTCAAGGGCCGCGTCCGCGTGCCCGGCGACAAGTCGATGTCGCACCGCTCGATGATCTTCGGCTTGCTGACGGTTGGCGAAACCAGGATTTCCGGCCTGCTCGAGGGCGAGGATGTCCTGCGCACGGCAGAAGCTGCCCGTGCGCTTGGCGCCCATGTCGTCCGCGAGGGCGACGGGCACTGGCGCGTGCATGGCGTGGGGATCGGCGGCCTGAAGCAGCCCGCAGGCGTTCTCGATTTCGGCAATGCAGGCACGGGATCGCGCCTGATGATGGGTGTGTGCGGCTCCCACCCGATCCGCACGACATTCGATGGTGACGGCTCCCTGCGCAAGCGTCCGATGCGGCGCATTCTTGATCCGCTGGTGAAGATGGGCGTGACGGTGGTGTCCCAGATGGAGGGAGGGCGCGTGCCGCTGACCTTGCAGGGGCCGGAAGAGGCAATCCCGATCACTTACGAGACCCCTGTCGCTTCGGCGCAGGTCAAGTCAGCGGTGTTGCTGGCGGCACTGAATGCGCCGGGGATGACAACTGTGATCGAGCGCGAGGCCACGCGCGACCACACCGAGAAGATGCTGCGCCATTTCGGTGCGGAGGTTCAGGTGGAAGCCTTCGGGGTGCATGGCCGCAAGATCACGCTTCTTGGGCAGCCTGAATTGCGTCCCGCTCCGATCGTGGTGCCGGCCGATCCCTCATCGGCCGCCTTCCCGATGGTGGCAGCCCTGATCACGCCCGGCTCCGACATCATCCTCGAGAGCGTGATGATGAATCCGCTGCGCATCGGCCTGATCACGACACTGCGCGAGATGGGAGCCTTCATCGAGGTCGAAGGCACCTCGCAGGAAGGTGGCGAGGAGGTCGCAACCTTGCGGGTGAAGTATTCAGGGCTCACGGGCGTCACGGTTCCGGCAGAGCGTGCGCCGTCCATGATCGATGAATATCCCGTGCTGGCGGTTGCAGCAGCGTTTGCTGCGGGCACCACGCGGATGCAGGGCCTGCATGAGCTGCGCGTCAAGGAATCCGATCGTCTTGCGGCTGTTGCTGCAGGTCTTGAGGCTGCCGGGGTCAGCGCGCATGTCGAAGGTGATGATCTGGTCGTCATGGGCGGCGCAGGCCATGTCGCAGGTGGCGGGATGATCGAGACACATCTTGATCACCGCATCGCCATGAGCTTTCTGGTTATGGGCATGGCCTCGGCCAAGGAGATCAGTGTTGATGACCGTGACACCATTGCCACCAGTTTTCCGACCTTTCTCGCCATGATGAACGGGCTTGGAGCCAGGATCATCTAATGCCTGATCGCCCGATGCCGGACCATCTGCCTGTCAGCGCCAAGCCGCTCGTCCTGGCCATCGACGGCCCTGCCGCATCCGGAAAGGGCACGCTGGCAAAGCGTCTCGCCGCGCATTTTGGCCTGCCGCATCTGGATACCGGGCTGCTCTACCGTGCAACGGCCCGCGCTGTGCTGGATATGGGCAAGGCAATTTCAGACAGCGATGCCGCCACGCGCGCTGCCAGCACTCTTGATGTGGCGACACTGGATGACAGGAGGCTGCGCGGCGCAGAGATGGGCGAAGCGGCATCGGTCGTCGCGGCCATGCCTCAGGTGCGGGCCGCCCTTGTCGAGCTGCAGCGGCGGTTTGCGCGGCAGGCCTGTGGCGCTGTGCTGGACGGCCGTGACATCGGCACCGTCATCTGCCCTGATGCCAGCGTGAAACTGTTCGTCACGGCCTCTCCGGAGGTTCGCGCCGAGCGCCGCCACCGCGAACTCAAGGCCCGTGCCGACGCACTGTCTTTGGAAGCATTGCCCTTCATCACGGTCCTCGATGACATCCGCCGCCGCGATGCGCGGGATTCAGGCCGTGCCGATGCGCCTCTCAAGGCTGCCGGTGACGCCGTGCTGCTCGACACATCACAGATGGGCATCGAAGAGGCTTTCGGGGCCGCCGTTGCCATCATCATGGCGCGCACGAGAACGTGAACTGCGCAGGCTTGCCGTGTTGCGGGCTTGCCTTTCCCTGCATTTGAGCGATGCTTTGCCAGGTTGTCAGGCTTGGGGCCTGATCCGCACGGGGGCTGCCCATGCTCAGACTTGTTGCTCTTGCCGCCTTTGCAACTGTGGCGCTCTGTGTTGCCGCCATGAGGCCTGCAGCTGTCACGGCGCAGACGATGACCGAGGTGGACATTGCGTTGGTGCTGGCCGTCGACATCTCGTTCTCGATGGACCTTGAGGAGCTGGCATTGCAACGTGCTGGATATGTCGAGGCCCTGCGTTCGCCAGCGGTTCACAAGGCCATCGCCAACGGGGCGACAGGCCGCATCGGCATCACGTTTTTCGAGTGGGCAGGCTCGGATGTCCAGCATCACCTGATCCCGTGGGTGGTGATTGATTCGCCGGAAGCGGCGATGGCGTTCGCTGACGAGCTTGAAAAGCAGATCACCCGGCGCGGACGCCGCACATCCGTCTCCGCCGCCATCGATACCTCTGCGAAGTTGCTGGATGAGGCTCCATTCCGCGCGCTGCGCAAGGTGATGGACATCTCCGGCGATGGTCCCAACAATTCGGGACGCCCTGTCACGGTGGCGCGCGATGAAGCCGTGCGGAAGGGCATCTCGATCAATGGGCTGCCCGTCACGGTGAAACGCCCAGGTTATCTCGATATCGACGATCTTGATATCTACTACGAGGATTGCGTGATCGGCGGGCAAGGCGCGTTTGTGATCTCCATCAAGGACAAGACCCAGTTTGCACAGGCCATCAGGACCAAGCTGATCATGGAGATTTCTGATGCGCCCCAAGAGCCGGCAACCCTGATCAGGCCTGCGCAGAACCGGGTGCCGCGTGTGTCCTGCACGGTTGGCGAGGAAATGTGGCGCAACCGCATGGGCAACTGAGCACGGGAAACTGAAACGGTCCTGTGCAGCGGGCCACACCAACATCCATTGGTTGTGACCAATGGATGTTGGCAAGCACGACTGTGCGCCCGAGCTCGTGCGAGGCCGCCTATCATCAGGTGCCCCTCGGCTTGGCCCTGGTCGTCGGTATTGCAGCTGAAGGATCATCCGGCCAGACATGGCGCGGATAGCGGCCCTTCATCTCCGATTTCACCGCCGCCCACGAGCCTCGCCAGAAGCCGGGCAGATCGCGCGTGATCTGGACCGGCTTGTGTCCCGGAGAGAGCAATTCGAGCACCAGCGGCACCTTGCCGCCTGCCAAGGCAGGATGGCGCGTGAGTCCGAACAGTTCCTGCACCCTGATCGAGACGGTGGGGCCGGCCTCTGCCTCGTAATTCACAGGGACGCGCGAACCGGTCGGGGCCTCGAAATGGCTGGGAGCATCCCGATCAAGCCGCTGCTTTAGTTCCCATGGCACAAGGTGATCGAGGGCTGAGGACAGATCGTCGGCTGTGATCGAGCCAAGGTTTGTCCGGCCAACGATATGGGGTGCAAGCCAGATCTCTGCCTGATGTATCAGGCCTTCATTGGACAGGTCGGGCCAATTTCCATCGCCCGCTGCCCGCAGAAAAGCCACGCGCCCCCTGAGCGCAAGCTGCATTTTGCTCCAGGGCAACCTGTCAAGGCCAAGGCTTGCAATGCCGCGCACCAGGATGGCAGCGCTCGCGCTGTTTGCCTCAACGGGCATCACGCGCTCTTGCAGGACGATGGCACCGACGCGTTGGCCTGTCCGCCGCCGCAGCGCGCGGGCGACCGGGTCAAACTGTGTCATGTCAAAACTGGTGAGCAATTTGCCGGCCACAAGGCTGATGTCGGTAACGTCAAGGAGCGCCGCCGTCAGAATCCGTGATGCGGCAGCGCTGCCAGACATCTCGGCCACCACCAGCCATTCAGCCTTGGCCAGCCTGTCATGGGCCTCAAGCTCCGCACCCCTGCCATTGGCCAGGATGTAGCTGCCGGGGCGGCCCCTCGATCTTGCGATCCTGTCCGGAAATGCCAGGGCCAGCACGGCGCCGGTGCTGATCTGCAGGCCTGCCTCGGGACTTCCCGTCTTCGGCCCGCCCGCCTGCTGTGTCCAGCCTGCGCTCAGGCGGCGCATGTCCTCGGCCCTGCGTCCCTTTTCGCGCTGGAAGCGTTCGGTGCGCTCAGTCAGATCGGTTCCTTCCCCGCCAAGGCCCCGCTCGACAAGCACGGCGGCCAGGTCCGCCGCCAGTTGCCCGTGGCCCAGCGCGGCAGCTTTCAGCACCATGCTGGCGAGGCGGGGCGGCAGGGGCAGGCTGCGCAGACGCCGCCCGGATGGTGTGATCCTGCCGTCCTCGTCGAGGGCGTCCAGATCACGCAGCATCTTGGCAGCCTCGGTCAGTGCGGGAACGGGCGGCAGGTCGAGAAACCGCAAGGTGCGCGGGTCCAGCACGCCCCAGGCCGCTGCATCCAGCAACAATGGCGACAGGTCTGCAGCCAGGATTTCCGGCGTGGCGAACGGCACGAGCGCGCCGGTTGCAGCTTCTTCCCACAGGCGCAGGCAGATGCCATCTTGCGTACGGCCAGCCCGTCCCCTGCGCTGGTCGACAGCGGCCCGCGAGGCCCGGACCGTGGCAAGGCGCGTCACCCCCACATCCGGCTCATGCACCGGCACGCGTGCCAGCCCTGAATCGATCACGACCCTGACACCATCGATCGTCAGCGATGTTTCGGCAATCGACGTCGCCAGCACGATCTTGCGGCGGCCCTTCGGCGAAGGTTTTACGGCCCGGTCCTGTTCTGCCGCATCCAGCGCGCCATAGAGCGGGGCGATGTCGACGGCAGGGTCGCGCACACGTTCCCTTAGCCGCTCCTCGACGCGCATGATCTCGCCCTGTCCGGGCAGGAACACCAGCAGCGAGCCGGTTTCGCTGGCAAGAGCGCCAAGGCAGGCCTTCACCACCTCATCCTCGATGCGGGCCAGTGGATCACGCCCCAGATAGCGTGTCTGGACCGGGTAAGCCTGGCCTTCGCTGCGGATGACAGGTGCGTTGCCCATCAGGCTTGCCACGCGGGCGCCATCGATGGTGGCGGACATCACCACGATGCGGAGATCCTCGCGAAGGCCAGCCTGCGTGTCGAGCACGAGCGCGAGGCCAAGGTCAGCATCCAGCGAACGCTCGTGAAACTCGTCGAACAGGATGCCGGCAACCCCGTCCAGCATCGGGTCATCGAGGATCATGCGGGCGAAGACGCCTTCCGTCACCACTTCGATGCGGGTCCGGGCGCTGACCTTCGAGCCAAGCCTGACGCGCAAGCCCACGATGCCGCCGACCTCTTCGCCGAGCGTGGCCGCCATTCTGGCCGCGGCCCCGCGTGCTGCAAGTCGCCTGGGCTCAAGCATGATCAGCTTGCCGCCCCTGACCCAGGGTTCATCCATCAGGGCCAGCGGCACACGTGTGGTTTTTCCTGCACCAGGAGGTGCGACCACGACGGCATTGGGCGCGGCACGCAAGGCGGAGATCAGATCCGGCAGCGCATCATCAATGGGCAAAGGGCTGTCAAAGGCGCGCATCAGGACAAATCTGACATGCGGGTGTCAGGCTGCCAGCGGCATGTTGACCTCGAGTGCGTGGTGTTCGACGCAGCCGTGCCTCACCACCACGCAGGCATTCGGCGCAATGGCCTGCCAGCAATCGCGACGTTCATCGACGGGTTCGGAGGCGACGACGACATGGTCTGACTGCTCGCAGCAATACAGCGTCGGCGGCTTGGAATCAGACGACCAGCGGAAGGCATAGATGCTGTTCCCGTCGGACAGGCTTGCTGCAAACCGCAAGGGTTCGGTGATGGCGGCTGCCTGCATGAGTGCCACGGCATCGGCCAGTGCCGAGGCCACGGCGCTGACCGGGTCCATGCCGTCTGCGATGCGGGCCAGGGCAATCAGGAACAGGGCTTCTGAATCGGTTGTGCCCGTGCGCGATGCGTAGAGCGCATCGGGGATCAGCGCCTCGAGCTTGCGCTTGATGCTCTGATAGCCGCCAACCTGGCCATTGTGCATGAACATCCACTGCTCATGCGAGAACGGGTGGCAGTTCGCGCGGGTCGATGCGGTGCCAGTGGCAGCGCGCACATGGGCAAAGAACAGCGAAGACCTGACCTGCCGCGCGATGGACAGCAGGTTCTCATCAGACCAGGCCGGGCGGATTTCGCGGTAAAGGCCCGGCTCGGCCCGGTCGCCATACCAGCCCAGGCCAAAGCCGTCGCCATTGGTGCCGGTCTTGGCCTCCGTCGCATGGATCGACTGGTGCACGAGCGAGTGGCAGGGCGAGGAGACAAAATTCTCGAGGAACACCGGCGTGCCCTGATAGGCGAGAAAGCGGCACATCTGTCAGGCCTGGCCCCCATGTCCCGCAAGGACAGCCGAACATCTGTCAGCCACTCGCCCCGCATGTCATCTGCAGCACAGTGTGACACCGATATGATGAATAGCCAGTGAAGACATGAAGCGATCCGTCACGGCGACATCTGCCTTGCCAATCACTCATCGCACCTGAAATCGACCTTCACCGTCTTGCGGGTTCGGCCAAGGCGGACATCGACTTCGAGCGGCGCGCATGTCGCATTGTCGAGCAGGAAAACCTTGTGGCTCCTGCCATCGTCACCGAACTGGAAACCGCCAAAGGCCCGCTTGAGCAAGACGCGTGATCCTGTCCTGGCAGCCTGCGTCACGGTGACGGAGGCAATGTCGCGGGCGATCTTGTCCGAGGCCTTGCTGTTTTTCGGACCCGTGATCACCATAGTGACAAGCACCGCCTCTGCAGGCTCGCCAGCATCGCCGCCGCCACTGGTCGTGTTCACGAATGGTTTCCGGGAGCCCGCGATGTTTTCGGACAGTGTTCCCGATCGCTCCTTGAACAATTGCAAGCGGATATCATCAACAGCAACCTGCGCCAAAGCGGCATTGCACATGCTGCAAAACACAAAAGCACTCAGGATCAGTCCGCGATACATGACAGCAGGTCCCCAACATCAGTGATCATGCGTCGCAATGCGCGAATGCTTGCACTTCACTGCCCATGCCTGATCGCGGAAACAATTGCTAGGCCTTCAGAAGATCATTAAAGGGCTTGCAACACACAAAACGAACATGGCCATGGGCCGCGTTCTGGGGGGATGTCGGCATGCTGGCGAAGATCATGGTTGCTGCATGTGCCGGCGCGCTGGTGCTGGTTCCCGATCCTGCGCTGGCCGCTGCGGCGCTTGACGGGCGGGGCATGTCGCTTCTCTGGGTCATCCCCTTCGCAGGGCTCCTGCTCAGCATCGCCACGGGGCCGCTGCTGTTTGCCCATGTCTGGGAACATCACTACGGCAAGATTTCGGCCTTCTGGGCGGCAGCGGTGGTCATTCCGCTTTATCTCAATTTCTCCGCTGCCGACGCCACGGCTGGCATCGCCTTTGCCATGCTGCTGGAATATGTGCCCTTCATCATCCTGCTGTTTGCGCTTTACACCGTGGCTGGCGGCATCTTCGTGCGCGGCAACATCCACGGCTCGCCGTTGACCAACACCGGCATCCTTGCCATCGGCACGATCCTGGCGAGTTTCGTCGGCACCACGGGCGCCTCGATGGTGCTGATCCGCCCGATCATCCGCGCCAACGACAACCGCGCGCACAATGTGCATGTCGTGGTGTTCTTCATCTTCCTGGTCTCGAATGTGGGCGGCGCGCTGAC
>JANMIB010000526.1:0-4262 GCA_031375605.1 Allobosea sp.
CGGATCGCTGACAAAGCGCAGTCCTGCGATCGGCCTGCCATCCAGTCTGTCAGCCGGGGTCCCTGACGGAAAAGGTTCGATATCCATGCGGACGCCGCGCTCTGCTGCTGCCATGCGGGCGATTTCCAGAAAGCAGCCGAACCCGATGAGAATCTGACGGTCAAACGGGTCCGTCTGCGGCAGCCGTCGCTCCAGATCGCAGGTGACGAGAGCCTGATCCGCACCAACCAGCCTGATTTGCCAGGGCTGGCGATTATGCGGGTTGGGAGCCAGAATCGCATGGCGGAAAGCATCGAGCCTGACATCGTCGGGGGCGCTGGTCTGAATGTCATTCCATGCCTGAAGTGCCCTGTTCGGTCTGCGTGTCGCCGCAAACAAGCCACCTGCCCCGACAAGTGCAACGCTTGCGCTCCCAAGGGAATACATAACCGTACGCCGTGAAATGCTCATGCCATCCTCGATTTAATTTGATATCGAACAATATAGTTTGATACCAAACAAGTCAAGCACGTGACTGGCTTATTCTCTGCGGTGGTAAATGGGGGAACGAAGGTGGAGCGGGTGGAGGGAATCGAACCCTCGTATTCAGCTTGGAAGGCTGCTGCTCTACCATTGAGCTACACCCGCATATAACCTTGAGGACCAGATTTGGCAGAACCGCGCAAGTCCAAAATCGGCAACATGATAATTCTGCAGGCTGGCCTGAAACATAAATGGTGGGGGAAGCAGGACTCGAACCTGCGAAGGCTTAGCCAGCGGATTTACAGTCCGCCCCCTTTGCCGCTCGGGACATTCCCCCACTTGGGCACCAATGACACCAAAGCATCACAGTGCACCAACCGACCGAGGCCGGGAGCAACGCGGGTCTACGGGCGGTGAGCCGCGCATGTCAACCAAAAGAACCGTTTTGCCCCGCTTTATTCTGCAGCGTGCGGGGATGGCGCGCGGCATCGCGCTGGTCCATAACGCGCCTCTTGCATGCGCACATGGTCTGCGCACTTGATCTGCCTACTTGTATCTGGACGGACATCATGAACGACGGCGACAGGCCTTCCGGTTTCAACAAGCCTTTTGCGAAGCGGCCCTTTTCGGATCGTGGAGGTGGCAGCCGTTCCGGTGGGCCAGGAGGGCGCGGCCCACGCAGGCCAGGCGGCAACCGGGGCACCCGCCCGCCGATGCCGCTTGACGTGACAGTGCTGTACGGCTGGCACCCGGTGGCCGAAGCGCTGCGCAATCCCGCACGCGTCCACCGCCGCCTGATGGCCACCGAGAACGCCATGATCCGCATGCGTGAGGAGGTTGGCGAGCCGCCCTGCCCTGTCGAGATCGTGAGGCCAGGCGAAATCGACCGGCTGCTCACGCCCGATGCCGTTCATCAGGGGCTGTATCTCGAATGCGAGCCATTGGAAGCGCCTGATCTGGACGCACTTGGACACGACGCTCTCGTGCTGGTGCTCGACCAGATCACAGACCCTCACAATGTCGGTGCCATGTTGCGCTCGGCAGCGGCATTCGGTGTCGATGCCGTCATCGTCACAGTGCGCCACTCGCCAGACGCGACTGGCGTGCTTGCCAAAAGTGCTTCAGGCGCGCTGGAGCATGTGCCCATCATCGCCGTGCGCAACCTTGGCGATGCACTCCTCCAGTTGAGAGACGCAGGCTACATGCGGGTCGGCTTTGATTCCGAAGCCCCTGCCTCATTCGAGGAGGTCAAACTCACGCGCCCCCTCGCCCTCATCATGGGCGCGGAAGGCAAGGGCATGAGGCAACGCACGCAAGGGCTGTGCGACGCGGTGACGAGGCTCGACATGCCTGGCTCCATCAAGAGCCTGAATGTCTCGAACGCCACGGCCATCGCG
Source organism: Allobosea sp. (assembly GCA_031375605.1). Lineage (GTDB taxonomy): Bacteria > Pseudomonadota > Alphaproteobacteria > Rhizobiales > Beijerinckiaceae > Allobosea. The sequence goes on from JANMIB010000526.1 coordinate 1,860, forward strand.
CTGTATTCAGCCAATTTGCGCCTTGGTCGACCCTGATCAGGCCAGCTTCAGAAGCCGCGGACAACCACGATGCGTGATCCAGTAGAGCCTTGATACCCAGACTGGGCATGCGGTGACTGGATTCCAGAACCTGCACGCTGATCGTGCTGTCTGTTCCAACGCTGGCCAGCACGCTGATGCGGCTGCAGAGTAACGGCGGTGAAACTGCGGCCAACCTGATGGATCACAGGATCAGCCACAGGCTGACGCCTGATGCCCATCACCACCGGCAGTTCCGCCACGGTTGGAATTGTCCTTGCCCTTGGCGCGTTGATCACCACACGATTGTCGATCACGATGGTCGGGCCGTACCTGTATGACGGGACATGGCCAAACCCTGCAAATCTGAAGGCCGGCCGCGCGTGGCCATGACCGATGCCCGCGCTGCGCACGTGAGGCGCATGAAGGCCGCTGGGTGAGCCGTGTGCGGCATGCACTGGCCTGAAGCTCCCGGAGGCTTGGGCAGACACGCCAGCTTGGTGGAACAGGCCTGCTGCAAATGTCATCGCGACACAGATGATCTGCTTCATGACACGCTCCGCATCCGTTTTCGCTGCAACAATCTCAATGTTAACAAATGATCAATCGCGCAGCGAGTCTGTTTTCCGGTTCAGGTCAATCAAGCCCGGAACAGGGCCTTTCGCTTCCGCCAGCATCATTGCACCGCGATCAGAAACACGACATTTCAGGCCATCATGCGTTTATACGTAAAATTACGTAGTTCAATGGTCTTACGCATTAAGTCACACGACGATTTGGTATGTTTTCTCATATCACACGACACCTTAGTGGTTTGACGAACGGAATCTGAACAGACGGTAGAATGGGCCTGCACCCGCATGGATGCGCCCGAATGTACTAAACGCCAGTCAGCAGCTTCCGGAGGAAACAACAAGGGAGACAAGCCATGACCATGGCAATAGCCGGGACGGCACATCAGCCGCGCCCGATGACCGGTGGCGAAAAGAAAGTGATTTTCGCATCCTCGCTCGGCACGATTTTCGAGTGGTATGATTTTTATCTGTATGGATCGCTCGCCGCCATCATCGGCGCGCAGTTCTTTTCGGCCTTTGACGTCAACACCCGCAACATCTTCGCCCTGCTGGCCTTCGCCGCAGGCTTTCTGGTCCGTCCCTTTGGCGCGCTGGTGTTTGGCCGCCTTGGTGATCTGGTTGGCCGCAAATACACGTTCCTTGTCACCATCGTGATCATGGGCGCATCGACCTTCCTGGTCGGACTTCTGCCGTCCTATGCCCAGATCGGCTGGGTTGCCCCTGTGGCGCTGATCGCACTGCGCATGCTTCAAGGCCTCGCGCGTGGCGGCGAATATGGTGGCGCTGCGGTCTATGTGGCCGAACATGCCCCAGTCGGACGTCGCGGTTTCTACACCTCATGGATCCAGACAACCGCTACCCTTGGTCTGCTGCTGTCCTTGTTCGTGATCGTGGGCCTGCGCCTGCAGATGGGTGAGGCCAACTTCCAGACCGACTTGCCGATCTTCCTCGGCCTCAAGGGCGGCTGGCGCATTCCGTTCCTGGGTTCGATCCTGCTGCTCGCCATTTCGGTCTGGATTCGCCTCCAGATGCAGGAATCACCAGCATTTCTGAAGATGAAGGAAGAGGGCACCCACTCGAAGGCTCCACTCTCCGAAGCTTTCGGCCAGTGGAAAAACGCCAAGATCGTGATCATCGCGCTGTTCGGTCTCGTCGTCGGACAGGCAGTGGTCTGGTATACAGGTCAGTTCTACGCCCTGTTCTTCCTGCAGGCGATCCTCAAGATTGACCTTCTGACCGCCAACGTGCTGATTGCGTGGTCGCTCATCCTGGGCACCGGCGGCTTCATCGTCTTCGGCTCGCTCTCGGATCGCATCGGCCGCAAGCCTGTCATCCTTGCAGGTTGCCTGATCGCCGCCCTGACCTACTTCCCGATCTTCGGCGCACTGACAAAGGCGGCCAACCCGAACTACGACAAGGCCCTGTCGAGCGTGACCATTCAGGTTGCGGCCGATCCGGCCAAGTGTGGCTCGCTGTTCGATCCGGTCGGCATCCGCCAGTTTACCGAACCATGCGATGTCTCGCGTCGCGCCTTGTCGCAGCAGGCCTTCAAGTACACGCTCGTGCCAGCACCTGCTGGCTCGGCGATGAAGGTGACTGTCAACAACATTGAAGTACCGTTCACAACGGCAGCCGCCTTCACACCAGCACTGACGGCTGAAGCCGTGAAGGCTGGATATCCTGCCGCCAACGATGCCGGAAAGGTCAAGGTCGACGGTTTCTTCTCAGCCCTCGCCAATCCGCAGGCTCTCACGATCATCGCTCTGCTCACCCTCATGGTGATCTACGTCACGATGGTCTACGGCCCGAT
>JANMIB010000001.1:0-2961 GCA_031375605.1 Allobosea sp.
CAAGCGCCGCGCCAAAGACGAGCGAGGCAAGGGCCAGCATGAGGCTGACCTTGCGGACGGCACCACCCTCTCCCACCTTGAGGCGCAGGAACACCACTCCCAGCCCGCAGGCCAGCACCAGCGCCGCGACCTGCTCATCCAGGATGAACAGGCCAAGCCGGGCGGGCAGGCCAAAGACGGCGACCAGCGGCAAAAGCGCAACGCCCAGACCGAGCACCCGCGCCATCATGGGCACGACGCCGGAGGCAACTTGCCCGTTCATGGCTGGAAACCGACGCTGGCCTCCCGGAAGTAGCGCTGTGCACAGGGGTGATACGGAACGCCGACATGCGTGCCCTTCGCCTTGGGGTCATACTCCTCCCAGAGCGGGCTCGTCGCCTTGAGATCGGCGGCACGGTCGAACATCGCCTTTGTCACGCGATAGACCGTGTCGTCGTTCATCGCCGCATGGGTGAACAGCGTGTAGGCATAGGAGAAAATGCGTGTGCCCTCCTCGATGCCCAGATTGGTCGGCGTCACCGGCATGACCTTGAGGCTCGCGCCCGGCAGCCATTTTGTGACAATGGCCAGATCGCGCTCGGCAAAACCGAGAAACCTGACACCGCCGCTGATGCTCTGCTGGAAATCGATCACGTTCTGAGCGCCGACGGCCGCAATCGAGACGTCGATCTGTCCTGACTTGAACGCATCGAACATGCGCGGGAAGTTCGGCATCGGCACCCGCGTGACATCCTCTGGCTTGACCCCGCCAACTTCAAGCGCCGCTCGCATGATCACATCACCCAGCGAGTTGTCCGGAAACCATGGCAGGCGCTTGCCCTTGAGATCGGCATGGCCCGTCATGGCGGATGCCCGTGTGGCAACGAGCCCCGCATTGAACGGAAACAACGTCGCCACCATGCGCAGGTTCGGCGCTGCCTGGCCTTGCGACATGCCGACACCGCCAAAAGCGTTCGATGTCTGCGGTGCATTTGCGATGCCGAACTCGATCTGGCCGGCATTGATGGGCGGGATGTATTGCGCGGTATTGGCAACCGGCTGCGGCCTCACCTGGATGCCGCCAGCGTGCAGCGAGACCACTTGCGCGATGGCCGTGGCGATCTGGCCCGTGGCACCGCCCTGGGTCGTGCCTAGCGCAACCGTCTGGGCTGCGGCACCTGTGACGAGCCCCACGCACAAGGCTCCAGCCACCATCAGATCATGAAGCAACCTCATCAGCCGTCTCCTTTGTGGCAAGCCGGTCCTGCAAACAGCATGTCGCTGAGGCTACGGCCTGAAACCTATATTGTCCGGACCTTTGCAGAAAGGAAAGAGCCTGAATTTGGGCATCACGTCGTGGTCACACCGCGGGAAAAACAGCGGGAAAAACACCTGCCCGCGCCAATGCCGAAGGAACCGGCTTGCCAAGCAGTCCAGAGAGCCATCTTGCCGTGGCGACGATCTGTCCAAGGTCCACGCCGGTCCGCACGCCCATGCGCTCCAGTATGTAAACCAGATCCTCGGTGGCGATGTTGCCGGTTGCCGCCGGCGCAAACGGACATCCGCCGAACCCGCCGATGGACGCGTCAAGTGCATCGACGCCGCTTTCGACGGCTGCCAGCGCATTGGCAATGCCTGTGTTGCGGGTGTCATGGAAATGGCAGCGCAGCTTGAGGCCGGGGGCCAGCGAGCGGGCTTGCGACAGGATGGAACGGACCTGTACCGGCACACCGCAGCCAATCGTGTCTGCGAAGGCGATCTCGTCCGGAGGGGCTGACATGACAGATTGCATGACAGCCATCACGTTTTTCAGCGGCACTTCGCCCTCGAACGGGCAGCCAAAGCTCGCGGCAATGGTCACGGTCGTCCTCACGCCGGATGATCGGGCGGCGGCAGCAATCTCGTGCCATTGCGCGACGGTCTGTGCGATGCTCGCACCCTGGTTGCGCTGGTTGAAGGTCTCGCTGGCCACCACGACATAGTTGATCTCGCGGCAACCAGCAGCAAAAGCCCGCTCAAATCCCCTGGCATTGAGCACAAGGCCGACATGTGCGGCCCGGTGCTGGTCAGCGAGGCCTGGTCCGCCAACAAGTCCTGGTCCGCCAACAAGTCCTGCGAAGATCTCGTCGGCATCCGCCATCTGCGGCACGCGCTTCGGATTGACGAAACTCGAGACCTCCAGCCGCCTGATGCCTGCCTGCGTCGCCTGTGCGATCAGGTGCAGCTTGTCGGCTGTGGCCACAAGCACAGGTTCATTCTGCAGCCCATCACGCGGAGAGACTTCGACGATCTCGAAAGTGGTGCCGCCCATGTGCTTCTCCTGTTGCCCAACCTGCTCCGGCAGCCGCCATCGGGCAGCACCTGATGAAGCAGGTCACAGCTTGCCGAGCCTGCGGGGCCTTGTATAAACAGCTTGGGTTGTCTGGACAACTTTGGAGGATCGAATGACCGGCTCAAGAGATGCGACGCGGCGTGGCCCGCTGACGGACCTGCGCGTCATCGAGATGGGTCAGTTGCTGGCAGGGCCGTTCTGCGGCCAGCTCCTCGCTGATTTCGGGGCCGAAGTGATCAAGATCGAGCAGCCCGGCCAGGGTGATCCGATGCGGGAATGGGGGCGGGAAAAGCCGCATGGGCTGTCCTTGTGGTGGCCGGTCATCGCGCGCAACAAGAAATCCATCGAGCTGAATGCACGCGGCACGGAAGGCCAGCAGCTCATCAAGGATCTGGTGGCGAAGTCTGACATCCTGCTTGAGAATTTCCGGCCCGGAACCCTGGAAAAATGGGGTCTTGGCTATGATGTCCTGTCGAAGATCAACCCGAGGCTGATCATGATCAGGGTGTCGGGTTATGGTCAGACCGGGCCATATGCCGAGAAGGCGGGCTATGGCGCCATCGGCGAAGCGATGGGCGGCTTGCGTTATGTGGTGGGTGATCCCTCCTCTCCGCCAAGCCGCATGGGCATTTCGATCGGCGACACGATGG
>JANMIB010000010.1:0-4270 GCA_031375605.1 Allobosea sp.
CGAGAACATGCTGCGCTTCGAGGATGGCCGAACTGTCACAAAGCAGGACATTCTGGATGCCTGCAAATGGCTTGAGAACAAGGGCAGGATCGACAAGGAAATCGGCTTCCGCCCGGCGCGCGTGCTGATGCAGGATTTCACCGGTGTGCCTGCGGTCGTCGATCTTGCGGCCATGCGCGACGGCATGACACAGCTCGGCGGCGATCCCTCCAAGATCAACCCGCTGGTGCCGGTGGATCTGGTAATCGATCACTCGGTCGTGGTTGATTTCTTCGGCACGCCGCAGGCCATGGGCCAGAACGTCAAGCGAGAATACGAACAGAACATCGAGCGCTACAACTTCCTGAAATGGGGTCAGGGCGCCTTCGACAATTTCCGCGTGGTTCCTCCAGGCACCGGCATCTGCCACCAGGTCAATGTCGAATATCTGGCACAGACCGTGTGGACGCGGAAGGAAAAGCGCAAGGACAAGAAAGGCAAGACAGTCAATGTCGAGGTCGCCTATCCCGACACGCTGGTGGGCACGGATTCGCACACCACCATGGTCAACGGGCTGGGTGTGCTGGGCTGGGGCGTCGGCGGCATCGAGGCGGAAGCCGCCATGCTTGGCCAGCCACAATCCATGCTGCTGCCCGAGGTCATCGGTTTCAGACTGCATGGCAAACTCAAGGAAGGCATCACCGCGACCGATCTGGTGCTGACCGTGACGCAGATGCTGCGCAAGAAGGGCGATGTCGGCAAATTCGTCGAGTTCTTCGGCCCCGGCCTCGACAATCTGACGCTGGCTGATCGCTCGACCATCGCCAACATGGGCCCGGAATACGGCGCGACCTGCGGCTTCTTCCCGGTCGACACCGAGACACTGGCTTATCTGGACCTGACAGGCCGCAAGGCTGACCGGGTCGCACTCGTCGAAAAGTATTGCAAGCACCAGGGCCTGTTCCGCACCAAATCCTCGCCTGATCCGGTGTTCACCGACACGGTCGAGCTTGATCTTGCCACCGTCGTGCCCTCCCTCGCAGGGCCAAAGCGCCCCGAAGGCCGGGTGTCGCTGTCCGATGCCAAGGCAGGTTTCATGTCCGCGATGGACAGCGAATACAAGAAGGCAGGCGAGATCACCAAGCGCGTCAAGGTCGACGGCAGGAACTTCGACATCGGCCATGGCGATGTGGTGATCGCCGCGATCACATCGTGCACCAACACCTCCAACCCGGCCGTGCTGATGGCCGCTGGCCTGCTCGCCAAGAAAGCCAATGCCAAGGGCCTCAAGGTCAAGCCATGGGTGAAAACCTCGCTGGCACCGGGCTCACAGGTGGTCTCGGAATATCTGAATGCCTCGGGCCTTCAGGCTGAACTCGACAAGCTCGGCTTCTTCCTTGTCGGCTTTGGCTGCACCACCTGCATCGGCAACTCAGGTCCGCTTCCTGCGGAAATCTCCAGGGCGATCAACGACAACGGCATCATCGCTTCTGCGGTGCTCTCCGGGAACCGCAACTTCGAGGGCCGCGTCTCTCCTGATGTTCAGGCGAATTATCTAGCATCACCACCGCTGGTTGTGGCTTACGCGCTCGCAGGCTCGACCCAGATCGACCTGTCAAAAGAGCCACTTGGCATGGGTTCGGACGGTAAGCCGGTGTTCCTGAAGGACATCTGGCCCACGAACAAGGAAATCCAGGCCTTCATCGCCAAGAACGTCACGCAGAAGATGTTCAAGACCAAATATGCCGACGTCTTCAAGGGCGACGCCAACTGGCAGGGCGTCGAGGTGGCTGGCGGTCAGACCTACAAGTGGAACATGAGTTCAACCTATGTGCAGAACCCGCCCTATTTCGAGGGTATCACGAAGACGCCCAAGCCCGTCACCGACGTGGTGGGGGCGCGCATCTTGAGCCTGCTCGGCGACAAGATCACGACTGACCACATCTCGCCCGCCGGCTCGATCAAGGTCAATTCGCCGGCAGGCAAATACCTGCAGGACCGCCAGGTCGCGGTGCCGGACTTCAACCAGTATGGCACACGGCGCGGCAACCACGAGATCATGATGCGCGGCACCTTCGCCAACATCCGCATCAAGAACTTCGCGGTGAGGGAAGAGGACGGCTCGACCAAGGAAGGCGGCAATGCCATCCATTACCCGTCGGGAGACCGCATGTTCATCTATGATGCTGCGATGCGCTATCAGGCCGAAGGCGTGCCTTTGGTGATCTTCGCCGGCATCGAATATGGCAACGGCTCATCGCGCGACTGGGCGGCGAAGGGCACGAAGCTGCTTGGCGTGCGCGCGGTCATCGCGCAATCGTATGAGCGCATCCACCGCTCCAACCTTGTCGGCATGGGGGTGGTGCCGTTCGTGTTCGCAGAAGAGGGCATGAGCTGGCAAAAGCTTGGTCTCAAAGGCGATGAACTTGTCGCCATCGCAGGCCTCGCGACCGCGACCCCGAAGCAGAAGATGGAAGTCACCATCACCTCTGCCGACGGCAAGATCACCACAGTCCCCGTCATCTGCCGCATCGACGCTCGATGAGGTGGATTACGTCAAGCACGGCGGGATTTTGCACTACGTGCTGAGGCAGTTGGCGGCTTGATGCGTGGGTTTCGATCTTTTTAGTTGAGCCAAGTCCGTGAGGACCCGGTTGTTTAGTCGAATTGAACTCTTAGCTATACATAAAGCTAACAAGCTACGGCTCGTCTATGAAGTATTGGATGCACCTACGAATCCGCAATGCGCGGATTCCTTCGACTTTCTTGGCTTCTGCCTCCATCAGCAAACCGATTTCCTTAACCCATGCTCGCTCTTGATCGAACAAGTCGTCCATGGGGCGTTTCATTCGCTCTTTGATCGTACCTTCAATCCAATACCAATGCTTGGAATGTGATTTCATCCAAGTATCGACAAAACTAGCAGAATCTATCGCAGCGAGTACTGGCACGTCTGCGTATTTGGCATTCCCAGAACCAGTATGATTCAGAAGTTTATATAAGCGCTGACCATCTTCTTGCATAAGTCCTAAAATTTCTGAGCTGAAGCCCTTCAGCGATTTCAATAGTACTGCCTTACGTCCATCCGATAAATATTTAAATATAATTTGAAATTCTTGTTCGTATTTTTTGTTCACCCAGTATGCAATACCATCATAAGAACGCTCAATACTTTCACGATCATTCCATGCCAATGGACTCGGCTTCAACTTTCCTGATTTCCTTATATCGTCGATGTAGGTTTTGCAGTCTGTAACAACGTCACTGATTGTTTGTTGCGACAGTCCATTATCAGACATCATCATTTTAAGGGCAAATGTATGAAGCATTTCACCCGGTTCTACAATTATCCGATTATCAAATTCATGCTTTAGTCTTTCCATTGCATCATTAGCATCGGCATCGGTCTGTTGATCAAATGTGATAAACACTTTCCAAGACGGCATAACAACTGGACTCGTAAAATAAGAATTTTTAGATATACAAGACTTGATACGAATGGGGTCATAACACCCCATAAATATCATTTCACATATCAGTTCATCGGAAATTAGCACGCTATCAAATTGAGTGCTTTTATAACGCTCTTTTATATCAATAATTTTTGGTATAGTATCTTTCAATTTTGATGTTTTGTTTAGATTTTTACTTATGTTATATTTAATTTCTTTGCTTATTCTGTCAGTGAAATCTTCTACGGTCAACCTGCCAGAACGTGCTTCAAAACTGAGCGCTGAGAATATGCGAACGATCTCGGATGTCATTTCCCGGTGGTTGCGCTGATCTTCCGACATACAGCGCCAAAGGCGTACAACATCTTCCATCACGTGTCGAAGAACCCGTAAAGAGCGAATCTCTGATTCTTTAAAAAGACCGATGAGTTCGGCACGAAACTCGCGCAATGGGCAGTAGTCGCCATGTTCTCGAAATTCTGATTCAAACTCGGCATAAGCATCGTCGATGTCAGGAACGACCTTGATCGTTTGACCAAACAGCTTCTCGCGTTGATCGAGCAAATCGTTCTCTAACTTGCCTTCATGTGCAATCACCACGACACGGCATCCATGGTGTTCGACGTATCGATTGATGACGCCTAGCAGGTCAGCCGGGGGTATTGAACAACGCTCAAGATCATCAAATATCAGTGTGCGGTCCGTAGGGACCTTTTCATGGATGAAAAAACCGGATGCTGAAAAAGCCATTGCTCCAATCGGGACGCCCCAAAATGAAGTTCCCTTGTTCGCATCGGTCTCGGCTTTAACCCGAGCCTTCTTAGGGGAAACGGCGGCAA
>JANMIB010000034.1:0-2992 GCA_031375605.1 Allobosea sp.
CACAGGCCTGCGCGATCTCGATCAGCGCATGGGCGGATTCCAGAATTCGGATCTGATCATCATCGCCGGCCGCCCAGCCATGGGCAAAACCTCGCTGGCCACCAACATCGCCTTCAACATGGCAAAGGCCTACAAGAGCGAAAAGCAGCCTGATGGCACTGTGAAAACCATCAACGGTGCCATTGTCGGGTTCTTTTCGCTTGAAATGTCGGCCGAGCAGCTTGCCACCCGCATCGTGGCCGAACAGTCCGGCATTTCGTCCTACAAGATCAGGCAGGGCAAGATCACCGAGCAGGAGTTCTACCGCCTGTCGGATGTGGCCGCCGACATCGAGAAAATGCCGCTCTACATCGACCAGACCGGCGGCATCTCGATCGCGCAACTCGTGGCGCGGGCGAGGCGATTGAAGCGCCAGCGCGGCCTCGACATCCTGTTCATCGACTACCTGCAGCTTTTGTCTGGCTCTTCCAAGAAGAGCGACAACCGGGTGCAGGAAGTGACTGAGATCACGACCGGGCTGAAAGCTCTGGCCAAGGAACTGAACGTTCCGGTCATCGCCTTGTCCCAGCTCTCACGCGGCGTGGAATCGCGAGATGACAAGCGCCCGCAACTGCAGGACCTGCGCGAATCCGGCTCCATCGAGCAGGATGCGGACGTGGTCATGTTCGTGTTCCGCGACGAGTATTACGTGAAGAACCGCGAGCCGAAGATCGGCACGGAAGAGCATTTCAAGTGGCAGGCCGAGATGGAAGCCATCCACGGCAAGGCCGAACTCATCATCGGCAAGCAACGCCATGGCCCGACCGGCACGGTGCAATTGCAGTTCGACGCAGAGGTCACGCGCTTTTCGGATCTAGCTGCTGCTGATCACATGCCCGAGCGACTGGAGTAAGCGCTTGTGCGCTCATGGCGAGATGTCAGGGTAAAAAGTCTTGGCGAAGAGTCGTGGTAACATTTCATCATTCTAAGATTCGGCTTTTATCCGCATGACCCATCCTGCTTCCTCCGAGTTTGGCGCGAGCCTCACCATCGATCTTGGTGCCATCACATCCAACTGGCGCCTGCTTGCGGCCCGCGCGCCGTCAGCGGAGTGCGGAGCCGTGGTCAAGGCGGATGCCTATGGCTGCGGAATCGAGCAGGTGGTCCCAGCCCTCGCGCGGGCGGGATGCCACACATTCTTTGTGGCGCATCTGTCAGAGGCGCGGCGCGTGCGGAAGGTTGCCCCTGACGCCATCATCTACGTGCTCAACGGGCTTCTTCTCGATGCGGGCGAGCATCTTCTGGCCATCAACGCGCGGCCTGTACTTGGCAGCCTTGACGAGATCGCAGAGTGGAACCGCACAGGCCGCCAGCAGCCCTGTGCCATCCATGTCGACACCGGCATGAACCGGCTTGGCCTCAGCCTGGCCGAAGCGGAGAAACTGTCAGCAGACGGGGCGTTCGACGCTATCGCGATGGGACTGGTGATGACCCATTTCAGCGCAGCGGAGATGCCTGACGATCCGGCAAATCTCAGGCAGATCAAGGCCTTTGCCTCCGTTGCAGAACTTTTCCCGCAGGTTGCCAAGTCACTGCTGAATTCTTCGGGGCATTTTCTCGACATCGCCCCGCCCTATGACCTGACAAGGCCGGGCTTTGCGCTTTATGGCGGCAATCCGACCCCACAGCGCAACAATCCCATGCAGCCGGTGGTGCGGCTGACCTCGCGCATCCTGCAGACCCGCACCGTGGCGAACGGCGACGGCGTTGGCTACAACAGCCGCTGGCATGCAAAAGGCACGCGCCAGCTTGCCACGATCCATCTGGGCTACGCCGACGGCTACCCGCGCAATGCTAGCTACACTGACGTTTCGCCCGGTGGCCATGTTCTGCTTGAGGGTGTGCCCTGCCCGTTCGCAGGCAGCGTCTCGATGGATCTGATCATCATCGATGTCAGTGATGCGCCGGCTGGCAGCGCTGTCCGCGGAGCGGAAGTGGTGCTGATCGGCGATGAACTCGACATCGACACAGTCGGTGCCAGTGCCAAGACTGTGGGTTATGAAATGCTGACCAGCCTGGGGCGGCGCTGCCAGCGCAGCTATGTGGGCGCGTAGATCATGTGTTCGGAGCAGGCTGTGACCGACAAAACGCGCACACTTTTTCGTCAGCTGCCCTGATGGCGCGGCGCGGATCATCCTTCAACTGCCAGAACTGCGGCGCGGTCTATCAACGCTGGCAGGGCAAATGCGATGCCTGCGGTGAATGGAGCACCATTGTCGAGGAAGGCGCGGCCCCGCCCCTGCCCGGCGGCGGTCGCTCGCCCGGCAGCAAGGCCAAAGGCCGGGTCTTTCCGCTGGAAAGCCTGAAGGGCGATACCAAGGATTCGCCGCGCACAATGTCCGGCATGGCGGAGCTTGACCGTGTGACGGGCGGCGGTTTCGTGCGCGGCTCGGTGCTGCTGATTGGCGGCGATCCCGGCATCGGCAAATCAACCTTGCTGACGCAAGCCTGCGGTGCACTGGCCAAGGCGGGGCACAGGGTGGTCTATGTGTCCGGCGAAGAAGCCGTGGCGCAGGTCAGGCTCAGGGCAGAGCGGCTCGGCATGTCCGAAACCTCTGTCGAATTGGCATCCGAAACCAATGTCGAGGACATCATCGCCACCTTGTCGCACAGCGGCGCGCCTCAATTGGTGGTGATCGATTCGATCCAGACCATGTGGACCGGCGAGGTCGACTCGGCCCCCGGCACTGTGACGCAGGTGCGCGGCTCGGCGCAGGCGCTGATCCGCTTTGCCAAGACAAGCGGAGCCTGCATCATTCTCGTGGGCCATGTCACGAAAGATGGCCAGATCGCAGGTCCGCGCGTGGTGGAACACATGGTGGATGCGGTGATCTCATTTGAAGGTGAAGGCGGCCACGCTTTCCGGGTGCTCCGGGCGCAGAAGAACCGCTTCGGGCCAACAGACGAAATCGGTGTGTTCGAGATGACCGGCAAAGGTCTGGCGGAGGTCGCC
>JANMIB010000024.1:0-6788 GCA_031375605.1 Allobosea sp.
GCGAGGCGCTGGTGCGCGGCAATTCGGTCTATTTTCCCGACCGTGTCGTGCCGATGCTGCCGGAACGCATCTCGAACGATCTGTGCTCGCTGCGCGCCGAACAGGAGCGGCCCGCCATCGCGGTCCGGATTGCCCTCGCTGCAGACGGGCGCAAGCTGCGGCACAGCTTCCACCGCATCCTGATGCGGTCTGTCGCCAAGCTTGCCTACCCGCAGGCGCAAGCCGCGATTGACGGCCACGCGGACGATGTCACCGCACCGCTGCTGGACACCGTGCTGAGGCCCCTGTGGGCCGCTTACGGTGCGCTCAAAAAAGCCCGCACGGACCGCCAACCGCTTGATCTTGACCTGCCAGAACGCAAGCTGATCCTCGACGCCGAAGGCCGGGTGCTCCGTGTCATGATTCCGGAGCGGCTCGAGGCGCACAAGCTAATCGAGGAGTGCATGATCCTCGCCAATGTCTGTGCGGCCGAAAGCCTCGAGCGCGCGTTGTCCGGCCTGATCTACAGGGTGCATGATGAGCCCAGCATCGAGAAGATGCGCGGGTTATCGGAGGTTCTGGCCTCGATTGGCCAGAAATTGACCAAGGCTGGTGCGCTGCAACCGGCGCTGTTCAACCGCATCCTGGGCAGCGTGAAGGGCACCGAGCATGAGATCTTCATCAATGAGGTGGTGCTTCGCAGCCAGGCGCAGGCGCTGTATTCACCGGAAAATCTCGGACATTTCGGGCTCAACCTGCGCAAATATGCGCATTTCACCTCGCCCATCCGGCGCTATGCCGACCTCATCGTTCACCGCGCGCTGATCAGCCATCTCAATCTTGGGTCCGGCGGGCTGCCGCCCGAAATGAGCCGCAAGGAACTGGTCAAGATCGGCGAGACGATCTCCCTCAGCGAGCGCCGCGCCATGGCGGCAGAGCGCGAGACGGTGGACAGGCTGGTGGCGCATCATCTCGCTGGCCAGATCGGCGCGACCTTCGAGGGCCGCGTGGCCGGTGTGACAAAGTCCGGCCTGTTCGTGAAGTTGAACGAAACGGGGGCGGATGGCTTTGTTCCCGCGGCCACCATCGGCGCGGATTATTATGCCTATGATGAAGCCACGCACTCGCTGACAGGTTCACGCACGGGAGAGAGCTTCCGGCTGGGAGACATGGTCAGCGTCAAACTGGTCGAGGCTGCGCCGGTGGCCGGGGCCTTGCGTTTCGAGATTGTGTCCGAAGGCCGCAAGGGCAAACCCTTGCGTTCAGAGCCGGGCGGGTACATGTCCAGAGGGCGCGGGGCCCGTGCCGCTGGCAAAGGCCAGTTCACGGGGGGCCGCGCAGGCCCCAGCAGGAGGCGCTGACAATGCCTTTCGACATCACGACATCGCAAATGTCGGTTGGCCCGCGCGATGCGTGGCCCGCCATCAAGCGCGGCTTCTGTGCCAAGTGCCCCGCCTGCGGCACAGGCGCGATGTTCGGTGCCTATCTCAAGGTGAAACCAGTCTGCGAGACCTGTGGCGAGGAGTTGTTCCACGAACAGGCGCATGATTTTCCGCCCTACATCACCATCACAATCGTCGCCCACATCGTCCTTCTTGGCGTTGTGCTGGCGGAGCAGCATGGCGATTGGCCGATGTGGCTGCACATGGCGATCTGGCCTGCGCTGACCGTGATGTTGTCGCTTGTGCTGATGCAGCCCGTGAAAGGTGCCGTGGTCGGCTACCAGTGGGCCCGGCGCATGCACGGGTTCGGCGGTGATGACGAGGCACTTCTGACAAAGGCGCAACAGGGCACAAAAGCCAAGGACCGGACTGCGTGAACGACAATCCGGGTGCCGATGACCATACCGCACGGCTGAAAGATGATGCACGCGAGCGCCGCTGGCCCAATGTGCGCCCGAAGGATGCCGCAACGCTGATCATTCTGGACCGCGCCGGGCCGGAACCCAAGGTGCTGATGGGCCGCCGCCATCCGGGCCATGCCTTCATGCCTGGCAAGTTCGTATTTCCCGGCGGACGGACCGAAGCTGGCGACCGGCAGATGAATGTGACGGGCACGCTGGACGAGCGCTGCGAAGCCAGGCTGATGGCCCGCGTGCAGCGCCCGACCGTGAGCCGCACCCGAGCGTTGGCGCTCGCCGCGATCCGCGAAACCTTCGAGGAAACAGGCCTGCTGTTTGGCGCGAACGACATGGGCACCCCGGACAATCCGCCCGAGGGGGCGTGGGCCGAGTTTGCCAGCCACGGTGTCTATCCGGACCTTGAAGCACTGACCTTCATCGCGCGCGCGATCACGCCGCCAGGGCGTCCGAGGCGGTTCGATGCCCGGTTCTTCGCCATTGACCGTGCCGCGCTGGCGCACAGGGTCGATGGCATCGTCGGGCCGGATTCCGAGCTTGATCAACTGGTCTGGGTGACCTTTGAGGACACGAAAGCCATTGAACTGCCCAACGTCACGCGCGTGGTTCTGGATGAGTTGAGCGACCGCATCGCAAAGGGCTTTTCGCCATTTCTCAAGGTGCCTTTCTATTTCGAGCAGCGCGGTGCGTGGATCCGGGAAGAGCTGTGAGCCAGCGCAATCTCGGCATCGCGGCCGCCATCCTGATCATTGCGCTGGTGGGCGTCGGCCTCAGCCTCACCATACCGCTGCTGTCGCTCGAAATGGAGCGGATGGGCATTTCAAACACATGGATCGGCATCAACACCTCCATCGCCGGCGTGGCCAGCATCATGACCGTGCCGTTCGTGCCCCGCATCGCAGCCCGCCTTGGCATGGGGCGCATGATCGCGATCTGCATCACCATCGTGATTGTCAGCCTCCTGGCTTTCAAGGCCACCTCTGATTTCTGGATATGGTTCCCGATCCGCTTCATCTTCAGCGCGGCACTCGGTGCCCTGTTCGTGCTGTCGGAATACTGGATTTCGGCGCTCGCGCCGCCCGAGCGCCGCGGCATGGTGATGGGCATCTATGCCACTGTGCTGGCGCTGGGCTTTGCTGCCGGGCCTGCCATCCTTGCTGCGGTTGGCACGACGGGCTGGCCGCCTTATCTGGCCGGGGCGGCGCTTTTGTCTCTGGCCTCCGTGCCGCTGCTCCTGGCGCGCGGGCTGCTGCCGCTGCTCGATGATGCGCCGCCGCGCTCGTTCAGCATCTACATGCTGGCGCTGCCCGTGGCGACGTTTGCCGGCATGGTCTTCGGTGCAGTCGAGACCGGCGGTTTCGCCATCTTGCCTGTGTATGGCCTGCGGATCGGGTTCAACGCCGAAAGCGCGGCGCTCCTTGTCAGCATTGTCGCCATGGGCAATGTGCTGATGCAGCTTCCCCTCGGCCTGCTGGCAGACCGGATGAACAAGGGCGCGCTCCTGATCATCATCGCCGTGCTGGGCTGTCTTGGTGCTGCCCTGCTCCCGAGCCTTGCGCCCTCGCCCATCTTGTTTCAGGCGCTGCTGTTTGTCTGGGGCGGTGTGGTTGGCGGGCTTTACACCGTGGGCCTCGCGCATCTGGCATCGCGTTTCGAGGGGCCGGATCTCGCCGGTGCGAATGCAGCCTTCGTGGTGTTCTACAATATCGGCCTGACAATCGGCCCACCCGTCGTGGGTGCAGCGATGGACTTCGCCAACCCGCACGGCTTCGCCTACGCCCTGTCGGGATTCTTCGTGTTGATGCTGGTCGGCGGGATTGCGGGAAAGATGAGGCCGTAAAATTCGGATTTTTGGCCGCCCCGATCCTTATCCTTCGACGGGCTCAGGATGAGGATGGGTGGTTGATTGCCTTTACAGCAACCCCAGCTCCGCCAGATGGCGGCGCATCTCCTCCGGCATGGCAGCGACATCGGCCATGCCCTGGCTCAGGTCACGGGGCTTCTCGCCATCGTTGAGATAGCGCCAGCCCTGGAACGGTCGGCAAGGGCGCGGCTCGACCGGGGTGATCTTTGGTTCAAGAATAAGATGGCAGCGCCCGATGCCTTCATTGTCCGTGAACGGGCGGATGTCGGTGATCAGTTCGCGGCAGGTGATCTGGCCCTTGATGACCCAGTAGAGCGAGCCGACACCGATGATCTCATCCATGCGCCGCGGCACCATGCGGGTGGTGTGCATCTGTTCTTCGGCGCGGCCAATCCGCCGCATCATCGCCATCGAGTCCTCGATCCAATCTTCGAGATCACGAATGGAATCGCAGCCGACAGCCAGTTTCAGGATATGCAGGGGCATCCCATCGTCCTAGCTGATGTGAACAGACGACGCACCACGGCACAGCCGCGCAGCTGTGGATGAAACACCCTACTCCGCCGGGATCGGGCCGACGAGCAGCATGCACAGTGTCGTGTTCAACCCGTCATTCAGCTTGTCGGCAGCAATCCTCACGATTGCCCCCTCCACGAAGGTCACGCCGCAGGCGGCTGAACTGCCAGGGGTGCGCAACTGGATCTGGCGGTGGATGCGGCCCTTGATGATGCGCGAGACGCTGATCGTTGCAACCACGGTTCCATTCTGACCTGACTCGGTGCGGCGGACATCCGTGACCATTCCGACAACCGCAACATCCGCCGCCGCCACGATCTCGGCCGCGGTGCGCGGCCTGCACGTGCAAGCCTGGGCGGGTGTGTGCGCGAGCGCCAAGAAGGCGGCCGCCATCATCCCTGCTCCAACCATCCTCATCCTGAGCCCGTCGAAAGATGAACTCCAGCTGATGCACCGCTTGAACTCTTCCTCAGACGGGCTCAGGATGAGGATCGTGGATGATGGCGGGCCTTTCCTCACACTGCATCACCAATGCTAACGATGCGGGCGCCTTGTGCCACCTGTGCGCCCGGTTCGCCTGTGGCCTCCACGACCACGCCGTCGCGCGGGGCGGTGAGCACGTGCTCCATCTTCCTCGCTTCGACGATGGCGAGGCGCTGACCCTTCTCGACCCGGTCACCTGCCTTGACGAACAGGGCGATCAGCTTGCCGTGCATCGGTGCCTTGACCGACGAGCCGCCAGCCGCATCGCCGCCTTCCAGATCGACCGCCAGAGGATCAACCAGCTTGACCCAGCATTGCCGGCCTTCCCCCACCACGATCACGCCCTCATCGGCCATAACCAGGGTCAGATCGCGCTCGACCTGCAAAGCAGCACCAAGATCAACCGTGACACCATCAAGGTCCCAGCGCGTGCGCAGCAGGACTGTTTCGCCATCGGCCATGACGGGGACCGGCACGGACGGCTGCGGCGACAGCGCAAAACCGTCGGCCATCGCCCACGGATCTTCGGCCCAGCCACGGCGCGGCGTGTTGGCCGCCTTTTCCTGCATCAGCAGGATCGCACCTGCAGCCACAGCGCCAGTGTCGAGCGGCTGCACGGCAGCACCAAGGGCATCGGCGTGGCGCTCGATGAAGCCGGTATCGAAATTGCCAGCACGGAAGCCTTCAGCCTCGCAAAGCTTTTTCAGGAATGCCACGTTGGTTTTCGGCCCGGCCACGATGGTGCTGCCCAGCGCCAGCGCAAGCCTGTCGAGCGCTTGATCGCGGGTGTCGCCCTTCGCGATGATCTTGGCGATCATCGGATCGTAGAACGGCGTGACCTCGCCGCCCTCCTCGACGCCGACATCGACGCGGATGCCGATCCCATCGGGCAGATGCAGCGCCCAGAGCTTGCCTGTCGATGGCAGGAAGCCACGCTCAGGGTCTTCGGCATAAAGCCGCGCCTCGACGGCATGGCCAGTGATCGTGAGATCAGCCTGCGCGAAGGGCAGCTTGCCGCCCGCCGCAACATGAAGCTGAAGCTCGACCAGATCCAGCCCGGTGATCGTCTCGGTCACCGGGTGCTCGACCTGAAGGCGGGTGTTCATTTCCATGAAATAGAAGCGGTCTGCCCTCAACCCGTCGCGCCCATCTGCAATGAACTCGACGGTGCCTGCCCCGACATAGCCTACCGCTTTCGCCGCCTCCACCGCCGCATTGCCCATGGCAGCACGAACCTCGGCGGTCATGCCTGGTGCCGGTGCCTCCTCGATCACCTTCTGGTGGCGGCGCTGCAGGGAGCAGTCACGCTCGAACAGGTGGACCACATTGCCATGGCTGTCGCCAAAGACCTGGATTTCGACATGGCGCGGTGAGAGCACATATTTCTCGACCAGGACGCGGGCATCGCCGAACGAGTTCTGGCCCTCCCGCTGCGCGCTTTCCAGCGCATCGGCAAAATGCGCAGCGCTTTCGACGCGCTTCATGCCCTTGCCGCCGCCACCAGCCACAGCCTTGATCAGCACGGGGTAGCCGATCTTCCCGGCCTCTGCCTTCAGGAAACCCACCTCCTGCCGCGCGCCATGATAGCCCGGCACCACCGGCACATTGGCCTGCTGCGCCAATGCCTTGGCAGCATCCTTGAGGCCCATGGCGCGGATGGCGGAGGCAGGAGGGCCAACAAACACGATGCCGCTGGCAGCGCAGGCGTCGGCAAAATCCGCATTCTCGGACAAAAATCCATACCCCGGATGAATGCAGGCCGCACCCGACGCCTTGGCGATCGCGATGATCCTGTCACCCAGAAGGTAGCTTTCGCGCGCGGGCGACGGGCCGATGTGATGTGCCTCGTCTGCGAAGCGCACGAAGGGCGCGTCGGCATCAGCATCGGAATACACCGCGATGCAGCGCATCCCCAGCCGCCGCGCCGTGCGGAACACCCTGAGCGCGATCTCGCCACGGTTGGCAACAAGGATGGACGGCAAGCGGGAGGTGATCAACATTGTCATGCGAAGGTTATAGCGGGGAGTGATGCGCACGGCGAGTGGGCAGATGCAGTCTGCCTCGCCTCAAGATGACCTTTCGACGGGA
>JANMIB010000038.1:0-3274 GCA_031375605.1 Allobosea sp.
GGGCACCAGTTCCACATCGCTGAAGATCGAGAACCGCTTTGACCATGTGGTTGTCGCCAAGCTTGCGGCGGCAGGTCATGCGCTGGAAGAATGGGGCGTGCCTTACGATGACCAGTTCGGCCATGCCGGCCTTCTGGTGAAGCACCCCAAGGGCCATGTCGAGGCAACCCATGATCCAAGGTCCGATGGCGATGCAAAGGGACTTTGATCCATCCCCATCCGCTCTGGCCAAGTGATGCAACTGGCCAGGTGATGCAAGTGGCCAAGTGATGCAAGTGACTTGACTTGACCTGATCTGATCTGAAACCGAAACACGAGGCAAGACATGCGCGATGACAGTTTTAGGTGCTGGGTTCCCTTTCCTGATGTGCCGGTTCCGCACGCGGCAACCGGCCCTCTGAAGGGGCTGACGGTCGCGGTCAAGGATCTTTACGATGTGAAAGGCTACCCCACCGGCGCAGGCTCGCCGCATGTGCTGGCCATGTCGGGCATCAAGAAAGCACACGCGCCGTTGGTCTCGACCTTTCTCAAGGCGGGAGCCCGTTTCGTCGGCAAGACCGTGACCGATGAACTGGCCTTTTCGCTCAATGGCAAGAACGCGCATTTCGGCTCGCCGATCAATGCCGCCGCACCCGAGCGCATCACGGGCGGCTCCTCCTCCGGTTCCGCCTCGGCGGTTTCCGCACGGCTGGCAGACGTGGCGCTGGGAAGCGACACGGGTGGCTCCGTGCGCGCGCCTGCCAGCTATTGCGGACTGTTCGGCATCAGGCCGACCCATGGCCGCCTCTCGCTCAAGGGTTGCTGGCCGCTGGCGGACTCGTTCGACACGGCGGGTTTCTTCACCCGCGATGGCACGGCCTTCACCCGCGTGGCCGATGCTGTCCTTGGCAAGGACAAGGCGCCCTTGCCAGCCACCCCTCGCCTGCTCATCGCCGATGACATGTTCAGGCTGGCCGTGCCCGGCGCAGAAACCATCCTGCGCGATGTGGTGATGAGGCTCTCGCTCACCATGGGCGACTTCGAGGTCGTCACCCTCACAAAAGACATCGACGCGCTGTATTGGGCCTTTCGCTGGCTGCAGGGCCGGGAGGCCTGGGAGGCCGATGGCGACATGATCGACCGTTTCAACCCGCCGCTCGGCCCTGGCGTCGCCGAACGCTTCGCCTTCGCGCGCACCATCACGGACGAGCAGGTTGAGGCCGCCACCACGACGCGCAATGCCTGCCGCGCGGCCTTGAAGAAGCTGCTTGGCAAGGATGGCGTGATCCTGATGCCGACCGTGCCGGACGTCGCGCCCCTGACGACGATGAACGAGGCCGATCTCGACGATTTCCGCAACCGCGCGCTGCGGCTGCTGTGCCCGTCCGGCCTGTCCGGCTTTCCGCAGATTTCCATGCCGGTGGCGCAGCGCGATGGCGCACCACTTGGCCTCTCGATCCTCGGCCCGCCCGGCAGCGATCTGTCGCTCTGCCATCTGGCCAGCAGGATCGAGGTCGCAGCACGGTTGAGGATCGCGTGATGTCCCAAGATCATGAAAATGACCACGATCATCATCACCATGACCATGACGGCCACTCGCACCTGACGCCCATCGAGGCGCGTGTGAAGGCGCTGGAGACGATCCTTGTCGCGAAGGGCCTGGTCGACCCCGCCGCGCTCGATCTGATCATCGACACCTACGAAACCAAGATCGGCCCGCGCAACGGTGCCCGCGTTGTCGCAAAGGCCTGGGCCGACTCAGGCTTTGCGGCAAGGCTGAAGGCTGATGCCACCGCTGCCATTGCCGAGCTTGGCTACACGGGCCGGCAGGGCGAGCACATGGTGGCGGTGTTCAACGATGCCGCCACGCACCACATGGTCGTGTGCACGCTGTGCTCCTGCTATCCGTGGTCTGTGCTGGGGTTGCCTCCCGTTTGGTACAAGTCCGCGCCCTATCGCTCGCGCGCCGTGATCGATCCGCGTGGCGTGCTGGCGGAGTTCGGCGTGACCTTGCCGGAGACAACCATGGTGCGTGTCTGGGACTCCACCGCAGAAACCCGTTATCTCGTTATCCCGCAGCGCCCCGCACACAGTGCTGGCTGGAGCGAGGACGCGCTGGCGGACCTTGTGACCCGTGATTCCATGATCGGAACTGGCCTGGCGCAAAGCCCGCAAGGTTCAGCGGCATGAACGGCGCGCAGGACCTTGGCGGGCAGATGGGCTTTGGCCCCATCAACCTGGAAGACAACGAGCCGCTTTTCCATGGTGAATGGGAGAAGCGGGCGCTGGCCCTGACCCTGTGCGCCGGTGCCATGGGGCATTGGAGCATCGATGAGAGCCGCCATGCACGCGAGACGCTGCACCCGGTCGACTACCTCTCGTCGAGTTATTACGAAATCTGGATCAAGGGGCTGGAGAAGCTCCTGACCCGCCACGGTTTCGTGACGGTGGATGAGCTTTCAAGCGGACAGGTGCTGTCGCCCTCCACAACGCCGAAGCGGGTTCTGAAAGCCGACATTGTCCCTGCTGTCCTTGCGCGGGGCGGGCCGACCAGCCGCGAGAAAGCTGGCATACCCCGCTTCAAGGTCGGCGACACGGTGCGCACCATCGTCATCAACCCGGCGGGCCACACGCGCCTGCCGCGCTATGCCCGCGGCAAGACCGGCGTGATCGAGAGGTTCCACGAGGCGCATGTCTTTCCGGACACCAGCGCCCACGGCCAGGGCGAAAATCCGGATTGGCTTTACACGGTCGCCTTCAAGGCGCGCGAGTTGTGGGGCCGTGATGCGGACGCCAACAGCGTGGTCAGCATCGATGCGTGGGAAAGCTACCTTGTGGGAGAACCGTCGTGAGCCAGCTCGACCTGATCGCGGCGCTGCAAGCCCATGCGCCGCTGCCCTGCGATGCTGCAGGCCCTGTCTTTGCCGAGCCGTGGCAGGCCCAGGCCTTCGCCATGGTCATTGCCCTGCACGGGCGCGGCGTCTTCACCTGGGCGGAGTGGGCCGAAGCGCTGTCGGCCGAGATTGCCGGGCATGGTCATGCAGATGATGGTGCGCGCTATTATGAATTCTGGCTCGAAGCGCTCGAACATATCTGCATTGCCAAGAGTGTTTCGAGCCATGACGGCATCGACGAGGTGGCCGAGGCCTGGTCGCGCGCGGCAGTAGCCACGCCACATGGCATGCCGATCACGCTTGCCAATGATCCGCTGACAAATGGCAAGATTGCAGGCTTGCAGGGTTTTTCAGGCTTGCAAGCCTATTGAGCTCGTACCGGTTGACTTGTTGGCGCTGAA
>JANMIB010000042.1:0-2758 GCA_031375605.1 Allobosea sp.
ACATCGTGCTCTCCCTCAAACGATCATCGACGTGATGGCTGTGACGCCATCAACAAGCGAAGCGTAACCCCGGACGCCGGGGAACCATGGGCGCCACATCCAGACAAGGAAATGGGCTACAATTGCCACGATCGTGAAACCGACCATTCCCTGAATGAAAAAGGAGTGAAACTCCCTCGCCTCCTGGTCGGTCAGCCCGGTCATGGACTGTCTGTCTCTGTCAGCCATAATCTGACCCTCCTTTAACTGGCCTAAGCCATCACCGCGCCCGTCCCGCGCGGCTGGGATCGTCCTCGTGAAAACACGATGACTGCCTGGCCAGTGACCCGACCAGGATCTGTCTGGCTCTCAGCCTTGGAAGGCGAAAGCGATGCTTGCTTCGCAGGCCTGGCGAGCCTGCGCGAAAATCGAAGTGCGTGCCGCTGGGCGCGCCATCAGGCCGCGACCGAAAGGCGCAAGCCGTGAAATGACAGCCGCCACCAGAAACAGCGGGTAGGTCAGAACGACCAGCAGGCGGAAGACCGCGCGGTCAGCGTCACGCCCGTGGGACTGAGCATGTGCATGTGAATGTGCGATATCAAAACGAATGTCGGTCATGTTTCACCTCTAAGAATCTTGTAGCACAGTCAGCTGAACTTGACACATAAAATGTCAACTTTACCTGACACTTTGGGTACTAATTTTCCGGCTATGCGTTCGTATTTGATTTAAAAATTCAAAAGTTTAGA
Source organism: Allobosea sp. (assembly GCA_031375605.1). Classification (GTDB taxonomy): domain Bacteria; phylum Pseudomonadota; class Alphaproteobacteria; order Rhizobiales; family Beijerinckiaceae; genus Allobosea. Next base: position 729 of record JANMIB010000042.1, read on the forward strand.
TCGTCAGCGCGACGTCTTGCCGAGGATGGCATCCTGTGCCCGTGTCACTGACGACATGGTCACTTCTTCGGTTCCCACCTTGCGGGCATCCCGTTCGGCAGCGTCGCGCAGGCGCTTTGCCGCCGAGATGCGAACCAGAACCGGATGATCGTCAACCACGCGGTCCAGCATGGCTTTTGCCTCATGACTCCAGGGCAATTCCTCATGCAGGCGTGATGGAGTTGCTTCGATGGCATCCATTTCGGTGCTCAGGGGAATCATGTGGAACAGCGCATCAAACAGCGCGTTGCAGACTTCCTGGATCAGGTATGTCGCACCGGCATATCCCATGAACGGCGTGCCAGTGTGACGGCGGATGATCGCACCTGGAAACGACGCCGGAATATACATCGAGCGGCCACCGGCCTCGGCCATATACATCCGCTCGTTGTAGCTGCCGAAGAGAATTAGCGGCGGCTTTGTGTGGACCAGTTCACGCACCTGATCGTTGAGGGTTTTCTCGCCAGACTTGCGTGCAACGGCGAAATTGCAGGGCAGCCCCATTTCGGTTTCGAGAAACTGCCTGATGCCGCGCGTGTAGGTTTCGTTGGCAACAATGGCGAAGGACGCCGTGGCGAAGAAATCCTGCGTCACCGAGCGCCACAGATCCCACAAAGGCTTGATCGTGGTGTGCTTTTCCCTGGCGATGAAAGGCTCGGGGTCAAGCCCGGTCAGTTCACCTAGCTTGCGCAGGAACTTCGTGGTGGAATGAAGCCCGATGGGAGCCTGCAGATAGGGCCGGTCCAGTGCCTCGCAAAGCAGACGGCCAAACTCGCGGTACATGCAGATGTTGACCTCGGCGTCACCGAGCTTGTTGATGTCGGCCAGATGTGTGCCAAGCGGAAAGCACAGGTTGACCTCGGCCCCGATGCCTTCGACCAGACGCCGGATCTCAGCCACATCGGATGGCATGTTGAACACGCCATAGCTCGGGCCGATGATGTTGACCTTCGGCTTTGCGCCTTCCTTGCGGGGCTTCAGCGCAGGGGTCTTCTTCGGGCCAAACTGCTTCCAGAGCCAGGCCATCGCCCGGTTGGCGCATTGCCACTGGTCTTCATCAATGGTGCGGGGCAGGAAGCGCAGGATATTGGTGCCTTCGGGCGTCACGCCGCCGCCGATCATCTCGGCAATTGAGCCGGTGACGACGACAGATGGCAGGCCGGGATCGAGCGATTTGTGCGCCCGCTTCATCGCGGCTTCCGTGCCGTGCTGGCCTAGCTCTTCCTCGCCCAGACCTGTGACCGCGATGGGCAATTCATGCGGCGGCAGGGCGTCAGTATAATGCAGCACCGAGGTGACAGGCAGGTTTTCGCAGCCGACGGGGCCATCGATGATGACCTGAAGGCCCTTTATGGCGGTAAAGACATAGACCGCGCCCCAATAGCCCCCTGCCCTGTCATGATCGAGCACCAGCATCAGAGAATTTCCCCGCTCATGCCCATGTCGGTCTTGCCGAGCTTGGCGAGATGCTTCTTGCGGAACTCGGGTCGCTCGCGGGGCGTGTCTGCCCAGACCCCGGCCGCATGGCCGGTGCCGACACCCTCGAAGAAATCCTGCATCTCGTTCATGCGCGCCTTGTTGCCCATGGCGGCGTTGACGACCTGAGCCAGGGAACCGGCCCCGGCCACACCCATGAGCGGGCGTGCCGAAATCAGGTTCGTGAAATACAGCGAGGGCAAGGCGCGGGACTTGGCGTGCTGAACCACTGGCGTGGTGCCGATGGCCAGATCGGGATCGTGAAAATCAACCGCCGCCAGATCATTCTCAAGCGAGGCGCGGAACTGGATGTGGACGCCGCGCGCCTCCAGCCATTCGCGGTCAGGATCGGACCAGCGTGTGCGTGCGCAGGCCGTACCGACATAAGGCACATGCGCCCCGCTTTCGATCAGCAGGCGCGCCACCAGCAATTCGGAGCCTTCATAGCCTGACACGGTGATCTTGCCCTTAATCGGCTTGGCCGCGAGTGCTCCCTTGATCATCGGCAGGAACTG